>NZ_JALBGX010000166.1:0-13317 GCF_023006465.1 Rhizobium sp. PRIMUS64
GCCCCCGCCGCCATGACGAAGACCTCGGGCCGGTTGGCGCCGCGCCAGGCGGGAGGGATCATCCCAAGCGCCGCAATGCCGTCGATGACGAGCAGGATCGGCGAGATCAGCTTCGGCCCGACGATCGCACCGCCGAGCGGAATGAAGATCAATGCGGCGCCGAAGCCCGAAAAGCCGCGGGCAAGCCCGGCGATGAAGGCAAACGCCATCAGCGCATAGATGCCATGGTCGGGCAGGGCAGCGGTAAACCATGCGTGCACGCCATCGACCAGCGCATCGAGCGTCATGACATCAGGCTCCGTGATTCGGGAATAGCGGGCGAGGAAAGTCCGCTCTCATAGCCCAATCGTCGCCGATGATCGAGCCGAAAGCGATGCCGCGGCCGCCGAGGGAGGCGGCCGCGGGGGAAAGATCATGATGAAGAGATCGACACAAAGCTCGAATGGCATCACCTCGATGCCGTCGTCTGCGCCTTACGAGGCGAGCATCAGGTCCATGTTCTGGACGGCGGCGCCCGAGGCGCCCTTGCCGAGATTGTCGAGCAGCGCGACGAGGTTCACCTGCGAAGCGCCTGAGGTGCCGAAGACGAAGAGCTTCATCGTGTCCTTGCCTTCGAGCTCGACGGCGTTGACGCGGGGCAGGGCCTTGCTTTCGGTCAGCGGCACGACACTGACGATATCCTGGCCGGCATAATGGGCGACGAGTGCGGCATGGATGCTTTCCATCGTCGTGCCCTCGGCGAGATCGTCGAGATGCAGTGGTACCTGCACGATCATGCCCTGCGCGAACTTGCCGACCGACGGCGAGAAGATCGGCGCGCGGTCGAGCAGGCCGTGCACGGTCATCTCGGGCACGTGTTTGTGGGTGAGCGGCAGGCCATAGAGGAAATGCGGCGCGGTGATCGCATCCGGGTGATCCGGGTTTTCCATCTGCGCGATCATCTGCTTGCCGCCGCCGGTATAGCCGGAGACCGCGTTGACCGTGACCGGATAGCCGTCGGGCAGAATGCCGGCGGCGCGCAGCGGCCGGATGAGGCCGATCGCTCCGGTGGGATAGCAGCCGGGGTTGGCGACGAAACGGGCGGCCTTGATTCTGTCGGCCTGCGCGCCGTCCATCTCGGCAAAGCCATAGGCCCAGCCGGGATTGACGCGGAAGGCGGTCGAGGTGTCGATGACGCGCACATTGTTGTTGGCCGAAACCATCTGCACCGCTTCCTTCGACGCATCGTCGGGCAGGCAGAGAATGGCGATGTCGGCGCTGTTCAGCATGTCCTCGCGCATGGCGGCGTTGCGCCGCTCGGCTTCGGGTATGGACAGAAGCTCGACATCGCGGCGGCCGGCCATGCGCGTGCGGATCTGCAGACCCGTCGTGCCGTGTTCGCCGTCGATGAAGATTTTCGGTGCCATGTTAAACCTGCGCTTTCAATGGGTTCTGAAGGTTTCCGGATTCAGTTTGAGGATGATAGGTCAGCCTTGTGACACGGCGATGGCGCGTCGCTCGGCATGAAGACCCAGCATATACATCGCCACCGTTGCCCCCGCAATGGCGGTGATATCAGCATGATCGTAGGGCGGCGACACCTCGACGACATCGGCGCCGCGGATATCGAGCTGGTGCAGGCGCTGCAGCACCGAGAGGATCTTGGCGCTCGACGGTCCGCCGGCAACCGGCGTGCCGGTGCCCGGCGCAAAGGCCGGATCGAGGCAATCGATATCGAACGTGAGATAGGCCGGCGCCCCGCGTGTGTGGGAGATGATCGCCGAGGCGATATCGCTGGCGCTCATCTCCTCGACCTGATGACCGTAGAGAATGTTGACGCCGCAATCCTCCGGCGCATGGGTGCGGATGCCGATCTGGATCGAGCGGTCGGGATCGATGATGCCCTCGCGGGCGGCCCGCGCCACGAATGAACCATGATCGATGCGGCGTTCCTCGTCGAACCAGGTGTCTTGGTGCGCGTCGAACTGCACGAGCGCCAGCGGCCCATGTTTTGCCACATGGGCTTTCAGCAGCGGCCAGGTGACGTAATGATCGCCGCCGAGCGTCAGCAGGAAGGCGCCGCTGTCGAGGATGACATTCGCCTGTCGTTCGATGGCGGCTGGCGTGTCCTGATGATTGCCATAATCGAGCAGGCAATCGCCGTAGTCGATCACGGCCATTTCGGCGAAGAGATCACGGTGGAAGGGATATTGCGCATCATTGTCGAAGATCGCCGAGGCGCGCCGGATCGCTTGCGGCCCGAAACGTGTGCCCGGCCTGTTCGATGTCGCGGCATCGAAGGGAATACCCCAGACGGCAACGTCGACGCCGGCGAGCTCCTTGGTGAAGCGGCGGCGCATGAAGGACAGGGCGCCGGCAAATGTCGGGTCGCTGGCAGCGGAGGTGAGGCTGGTCGCCGTGAAGGCGTGGTCAATCGATCTGTTCGCCAAGTCATGCTCCTTTTTTCGGTCGCAAAACCGTAGTCGCGTTCGATGCGGACGCTGCATTGCATGATCGCCGTTGACGTGAGGGTGCCAGGCGGCGGTTCTCTCGCGAAGGAACTGGCCGATCCCCTGCGCGCAGAAAGGGGTAGGCGAGGTGCGTACAGATTTCAAGCGATCGTTCGGACGACGGCCGCTCGTTATCGTCGAGCGACCGTCATTTGCTCGTCTGCCTATCGGGCCGGCTCCGGCAGGCACCACAATCCAGCCAGCGTCGTCAGCGCGGTCGCACAGACATAGGCCGCGAGCGGCCAGGCGCTGTCGCCGCCGAGCAGAAGCACGAAGAAAGTTCCGGCAACTCCGACGATGATGCTCTCGACGCAGCAATAAAGCGCGACCGCCGTTCCTGCCGTGTCGCCAAAGGCGTCGAGCGCGCCGTTGGCGGTGACCGCGGTCGCAAGGACGATGCCGATCGCGATGATCCACATCGGCACGACGAAGCTGACCAGGGAAGGCTGCAGAAACAACTCTCCGAAGACAAGCAGCATAGCGCCGGAAAGCAGCACGGCCATGCCTCTGGCAAGGCTGCCTGCAATGCCCCAGCGCATGACGAAGTGTTTGGCAAAACGCGCCGTCACGATCATTACCAGCGCCACCGTGGCAAAGACGAAGCTGAAGGCGATGCCGGAGAATCCGGCTTTATCGATCAAGATGCGGGGTGCTGTCGAGAAGAAGACGAAGAAGGCGCCCATCGCTGTACTGAAGCCCACTGTATAAACCCAGAAGGGTAAGCTTGTAAGGATCGGGCGGAGAGCGATCTTTGCAGTGGCGGCGGGGCGGGTTTCATGCCACCGCATGCCGGCATTGAAAAGGGCGGCAACCGAAAGGAGGCCGATGACGAGGAAGATGGCGCGCCAACCGAAGCGATCGGCGATCAGGGCTCCGGCGATCGGAGCTAATGCAGGCACGAAGGAGAGGATGGAGCCGAGAAGGCCATAAATCGTGCTGCTTTCGGGACGCCCGGCATAGACGTCGCGCACTGTTGCGAAAGTTGCAACCAGTGTCGCCGACGCACCGATGGCTTGCGCCAATCTCAACACCACGAAGAGCGGTGCTGACGAGGAGATGGCAAGCAGGAAGGATGAAGCGGCAAAGAGTGCCGCGCCTCCGAGCAGGACAGGCCGTCGTCCGACAATATCGGAAATTGGGCCGAAGACGATCTGCCCGGCGCCGAGCAGGAGCATGTAGAGGCTGAGGGTCAGTTGGACGACGGCCGGCGAGGTACCGAGCGCCTCCGGCATGACCGGCACGATCGGCAGATAGATATCCATGGCAAGCGAAGCCAGGATGTCGAACGGTGCCATCAGCAACAAGGCTGCCGGCAGGGAATAGTTCCAGGGCCGGATTTTGGGATAGGACATGGGAAAGAACCCGCTCAAATGATTTCATTCGGCGGCGATCTGTCTCTTCATCAGTATCGGGATTGGCCGGACAGACGCCGCAACAACAGGGCAAAGTTGTTGCGGCCTATTTGTCTGCGGACTTGGTTATTCCCATGATTCGACCCTTGAATGTGGCCTCGCTTAATCCCGAAGCGTTTTGCCAAGTTTCTACCAGCAGAACCGGAATGCGACAATGGCATGCCGGCACGCTTCCAATTGGCTTAACAGAGCAAAACAAAAAGGCCGGGTTGCCCCGGCCTTCGTAAATCCTGTCTGTCCGAAGCGATTAACGCTTGGAGAACTGGAACGAGCGGCGGGCCTTTGCCTTGCCGTACTTCTTGCGTTCGACGACGCGGCTGTCGCGGGTCAGGAAGCCGCCCTTCTTCAGCACCGCGCGCAGGCCCGGTTCGAAGTAGGTGAGCGCCTTGGACACGCCGTGGCGAACGGCACCGGCCTGGCCGGAGAGGCCGCCGCCGGCAACGGTTGCGACGATGTCGAACTGGCCGTCACGGGCAGCCGCGACGATCGGCTGGCGCAGGATCATCTGCAGCACCGGACGAGCGAAATATTCCGCGAATTCCTTGCCGTTGACGATGATCTTGCCGGAGCCCGGCTTGACCCAGACGCGGGCGACGGCGTTCTTGCGCTTGCCGGTCGCGTAGGAGCGGCCGAGCGAATCGACCTTGCGGACGTGGGCCGGAGCAGCAGCTTCGGAAGCCGTGCCGAGATCCTTCAGGGAGGAGAGGTCAGCCATATCAGGCGCTCCTTACGTTCTTTTTGTTGAGCGCGGCAACGTCGAGGGCGACCGGCTGCTGGGCTTCATGGGGATGGTTGGAACCGGCGTAAACGCGCAGATTCTTCATCTGGCGACGGCCGAGCGGGCCACGCGGAACCATGCGTTCGACGGCCTTTTCGAGGACGCGCTCCGGGAAGCGGCCTTCGATGATCTGGCGTGCGCTGCGTTCCTTGATGCCGCCGGCATAACCGGTGTGCCAGTAGTAGACCTTGTCGGAATACTTCTTGCCGGTGAAAACGACCTTTTCGGCATTGATGACGATGACGTTGTCGCCGTCGTCAACGTGAGGCGTGAAGGTTGCCTTGTGCTTGCCGCGCAGGCGCATAGCGATGATGGAAGCGAGACGGCCAACGACCAGCCCTTCGGCGTCGATGATCACCCACTTCTTCTCCACCTCTGCAGGCTTCTGGGAGAAGGTTGCCATAGTGAATACTCTCTTTTGGGACCCTTGGCCCGAAGGCTTGAAGGGCGTTTCTTGTTGCTTGGATTGGCACGCTCGAGGCATGCCAAAAAGAAAGCAGCCCGGATAGGCTGCGTTCTGGCGCGGTGTATAAAGGGAATACGACATGGGGTCAATATCGACTTTCCCGAGGTTTGGAAAAAAAATAAAGCAAAAACAATTAGTTAGATATATGGTATTATAATACCTCATATTTGTCGAGGTCCCAGGCTGCTGCGCCGGACGTTTTTGGCGTCGCCTCTGCCGGTTTGACGTAACGTCCGACGGTCGAAAGCAGCTCTCAACCTTTGAACGCGCGTAGGCATTTCATCATTTCGCGAAGGCCGCGTGTCAGATGTTTGTCCCGGCGTAGAACCATGCCGAGGCGGCGCGTCAGCCGCGGGTTCAGCGATGATGTCGTCACGAGGCCGGCGCGGTCGCGCTTCAGCGCCAGCCCCGGCAGGATCGACCAGCCAAGTCCTACAGCCACCAGCTCCTTGATCGCCTCGATACTGCCAAACTCCATCGCAGGTCGGATCCTGGTATCCGGGGCGGCTAACCACGCGTCGATTGCGCGCCTGGTATTGCCGCCCTCATAGAGCAGCAGCGTCCTGTCGCGCATGAAAGCGGCGTCCGGCCCGTCTTCGGGCATGAGGCTGCCCGCGGGGGCGACGGCCAGCAATTCCTCTTCGTAGAACGGTTCGATCTCGAAGTTCCGTCCCGATGCCGGCAGGGCAACGACAGCGATGTCGAGGCTGTTGGCTTCCAGTTCGTGCAGAATGCCGTCGGCATCGCCGATGCGCACGGTGATTTCGAGCCCGGGCATGCGTTTTCTGGCGGCAGCAATGGCGCGAGGAAGCAGATGGATCGACGCCGTGCCGCCGCTGCCGATGCGCACGCGGCCGCTCGCACCATCTCTGTACGGCACCATCGCTTCTTCCGCGGCGGCCGATTCCTGAAGTAGCCGCCTTGCATGCACGAGCAGGTCGAGGCCTGCAGCGGTCGGCTGTGCTCGCCGTCCGACGCGCTCGATCAGCCGGACGCCGAGCCGCTGTTCGAGCCCCTTGACCTGCAGGCTGACGGCCGGTTGCGTCAGGCCTTCCTTGTCGGCCGCAGCCGTAAAGCTTCCGAGATCCGCAACATTGACGAAGGTGGCAAGCTGATCAAGATTGAGAGGCATACCAAAGAAATCCTTATGCATATTATAATATCAATAAGCTTCTCTCGCGGCATTTTCCAGCGCATCTTTCACCCGTTCAAGAAAGGAAGAAGCGATGGCTCTGGAATTGAGCGAGATCTTCGAAACACCTCGCGATATCGTTCGGTCGAGAATTCGCTGGATGGCGCGATGGAGCCGGCGGCTGCTGATGACAGTCGAACATCACCTCGAAAAGCGCCGCAGCCGTCGCACGCTTTCGGAACTCACCGACGACGAGCTTTGCGATGTCGGTCTGACCCGTGCGCAGGCGAGGGCCGAGACATCGAAGTCGTGGTTCTGGTCCTGACTTCAGCGGCCAAGGCGGGGTGCGGATCCTGCTCGAAATTGCCGGCGCCTTGTGGCAAAACGTCTGCCTGAATCGAGCGCAGGGAGCAGCATCATGGCCCAAATCGTATCTTTCCCGGACGCAGCCAGAGCGGAAGAGGGCGGATTGTTGATCCGCTCGCTGCGCGACGGCGTGCTGCGGTTGGTGCTCAACAACCCACCGGCGAATGTGTTTTCGATCGCACTTCTCGAAGCGCTGATGGGCGAGCTGGAGACGGCCGAGGCGGAGCCGGATGTACGCGTCGTCGTCATCGCCTCGACCGGTAACGTCTTTTCCGCCGGGCATGATCTCAAGGAACTCACGACCCATCGCGCCGATGAAGATCAGGGTGCCGATTTCTTCGAAAAGACCTTTCGGCTCGCTGCCGATCTGATGCTCAAGATCGCGCATCTGCCGAAGCCTGTCATCGCCGAGATCGACGGGCTTGCAACGGCTGCGGGCTGCCAGCTCGTTGCCTCCTGCGATCTGGCGATCTGCACGGATAGTTCGACATTCTGCACGCCGGGCGTCAATATCGGCCTGTTTTGTTCGACGCCGATGGTGGCAGTTTCCCGTGCCGCGCACCGCAAGCAGGCGATGGAGATGCTGCTGACCGGCGAGACGATCGACGCCTCGACTGCCAAGGATTTCGGCCTCGTCAACCGTATCGTGCCCAAGCAGTATCTGGCGCAGGTGGTTTCCAAATATGCGGCTGTGATCGCCAGCAAGTCACCGCTGACGCTGAAGATTGGCAAGGAAGCCTTCAACCGGCAGCTCGAACTGCCAGTGGAGGCGGCATATGATTATACCGCCAGGGTGATGGTCGAGAACATGCTGACGCAGGATGCTCAGGAAGGGATCGGTGCCTTCCTCGGCAAGCGCAAGCCGGACTGGAAGGGCGAGTGACTACGCCAGTTTCAAAATCAGCCCGCCGATGGCGATGACGACGCCGGCGACGTAGCGCCAGATGCTGGCTTTTTCCTTGAAGACGGTGATCGAGATCACCAGCGCAAAGAGGATCGCGGTTTCCCGCAGCGCTGCGACGGTCGCGACCGGGGCTTTCGTCATCGCCCAGAGTGCCAGCCCATAGGAGGCGATCGAGCCGGCGCCGCCGATGAGGCCGCGCCACCAGTTGCGACGAACGTGACGCACGACGGCGACAGTGCCGCGTTGCGAAACCGCCCAGGAAAACAGTAGGACGGGTGGCAGCAGCGACATCCACAAAGTGTAGGAAACCGCATTGCCGGAGATACGCGCGCCGATGCCGTCGACATAGGTGTAGCTGGCGATGACACAGGCATTGGCAAGCGACAGCATGACGGCGCGGCTGCTGCCGCGCCGTGCCTCCAGAGCGAGTGTGAGGACGCCGGCGCAAATCGTCATCGTGCCGGCAAGGGCGCCGCTGGAAAGATTTTCCTTCAGGATGAAACCGCTTGTCGCGGCGATCAGTAGCGGTGCGCAGCCGCGCATCAGCGGATAGACGAGACCGATATCGCCAGCCCGGTAGGCGGCGGCGACCAACTGGAAATAAGCGAACTGCAGGATGGCAGAGGCGCCGATGAACGGCCAGGCCGAGGCGTGCGGCAACGGCAGGAACGCCAGGAACGGCAACGCCGAAACAGCGCCGCCGGCAGAGATCAGCGCCGCATCCAGGGATTTATCACTCCCCGCCTTGACGATGGCGTTCCATGTCGCGTGCAGCAGTGCGCCGAAGAGAACGAGCAGGATGACGTCGAGAGGCAAGGGAGTAAATCCGGAAAGGATGACAGGAAGCGGAATACGTCTCGCCTTCGGCGTTTCAAATTCCTGAAAAGACAACTGGGATTTGCACGAAAATGTACGGCTGCGGTCGCTTATGCGTTCATATGTCGAATAGCATCCTTCCACTATGTGAACAATGGCGGCGCATTGGAGCAATTTTTACGTGCGCGCGACATGCGTTCAATCCGCACGATCCTTTCAACTATGAGATGTTTCTAATGGATAGAAGAACAAAGGGCGGAATTACCACGAACAAAAAGAGAAAATATCTACAGGAGCGAGGGAGCCGATTATTCTATGCTGCTGAAATATAGATATTATTCTATAGCTTTGACATAGGGGGAAATTGAAGCTTCCGATTGTGAATCTTCAAGAAATCGCAGCGCACAATTGAGCCAAAACCTTTCGCAAACGCGAAAGACGTACAGTTTCGGCGGCTGTCACGACGTTGAAAACATCAAAGCTGATGATGCGGAATGAAGAGCATCCCGTCAAGGTTGTCGATGCTCTGGCAATTCAGGACCTGGCAGCGCGGATTGTCCTTTGAGGGGATATGCGTCCATTCCGCATAGTCGGTCGCGTCGCAATAATTGCTGTTGCGGACATAGCGATCGTAGAGCGGCAAGCCACGGGGAGATTGGTAGCGGAAGATGACGGCGCCTTGATTGTGGATGGCGGCGCGCACGCTGGCACAGCTCATGGTGAGCGGATTGTAGCGCGAGATCGCCAGCGCCGGCGATGCGGCGAGCACGAGCATGAGCATGAGGGCAAGAGCGATTTTTTTCATCGAATCATCCTCAGGGAGTATCCAATTCATATATACGGAAAAGATGCCCAGCCGGTTTCACGGAAACGCAAAAAAATGCGCGCCGTGGCGAAGGGCTTACGGGAGTGGAGAAACGGATATGAATCACGACGTCTACACGGATGATTACCTCGCCGGAATTCTGCATTCGGTAAAGACCATCGCGCTGACCGGCGCCTCACCCAATCCGGCCAGGCCGAGCAACGGCGTCATGGGCTATCTGTTGTCGCGCGGCTACGAGGTCATTCCTGTCAATCCGGGGCAGGCGGGCAAACAGATCCAGGGCCGCAACGTGTATGCCCGGCTCGCCGACATTCCCATGCCGGTCGACATGGTCGACGTATTTCGCGCTTCCGAATATCTGGACGGGGTCGTCGAGGAGGCGCTGGCGCTGAGGCCGCTGCCGAAGATCATCTGGTCTCAACTTGGTGTCCGCGACAATGCGGCTGCGGCAAAGGCGGAGGCCGCCGGCATCAAGGTGGTGATGAACCGCTGCCCGGCGATCGAATATCCTCGTCTCATTGCCTGAGTTGCGGTTCGCGGAGACGGATTTTCCACGGAACGCCGATGGGTTGAAACGGATCGCGATTAACTTTCGTTCGCGAGAGGCTATGATCCCTCCCGTCAGCAATAACGGGAGGACGACATGGCCAAGAATGATCCGGGATTCAACACGTTGGCGATCCACGCCGGCGCGCAGCCCGACCCGGCGACCGGCGCGCGGGTAACGCCGATCTACCAGACGACCGCTTTCGTCTTCAATGATTCCGATCATGCCGCCGCCCTCTTCGGTCTGCAGGCCTTCGGCAACATCTACACCCGCATCATGAACCCGACACAGGCCGTTCTCGAGGAGCGCGTCGCAGCGCTCGAGGGCGGCACGGCCGCCCTTGCCGTCGCCTCCGGCCATGCGGCGCAGGTGATCGTCTTCCACAATATCATGCGTCCTGGCGAGAATTTCATCGCTGCCCGCCAGCTCTACGGCGGCTCGATCAACCAGTTCGGCCACGCCTTCGAGAATTTCGGCTGGCAGGTGCGCTGGGCCGATGCCGCCGATCCGGCAAGTTTCGAAAGCCAGATCGACGACAAGACGCGCGGCATCTTCATCGAGAGCCTGGCCAATCCCGGCGGCACCTTCGTCGATATCGCTGCCATCGCCGACGTCGCGCATCGCCACGGCCTGCCGCTGATCGTCGACAATACGATGGCGACACCCTATTTCATCCGTCCGATCGAGCATGGCGCCGACATCGTCGTGCATTCACTGACGAAGTTTCTCGGCGGCCACGGCAATTCCATGGGTGGCCTCATCGTCGACGGCGGCACCTTCGACTGGTCGAAATCCGGCAATTATCCGATGCTGTCGAGCCCGCGGCCGGAATATAACGGCATGGTCCTGCACGCGACCTTCGGCAATTTCGCCTTTGCGATCGCTGCCCGCGTGCTCGGCCTGCGCGATCTCGGGCCGGCGATCTCGCCCTTCAACGCCTTCCTGATCCTGACCGGCATCGAGACGCTGCCGCTCAGGATGCAGCGTCACAGCGACAATGCGATCGCCGTCGCGAAGTGGCTGAAGGCGCACAGCAAGATCGCCTGGGTGAATTATGCCGGCCTCGACGACGATCCGAACCATGCCCTGCAGCAGCGTTACTCGCCGAAGGGCGCAGGCTCCGTCTTCACCTTTGGCGTCAAGGGCGGCTATGAGGCGGGCAAGACGCTGGTCGAGGGGCTGGAGCTCTTCTCTCATCTTGCCAATATCGGCGACACCCGTTCGCTCGTCATCCATCCGGCCTCGACAACGCACCGGCAGTTGACCGACGAGCAGCGGATCGCCGCCGGTGCGGGGCCTGACGTGGTGCGCCTTTCCGTCGGCATCGAGGACGTCAAGGACATCATCGCCGATCTTGAGCAGGCGCTCTCAAAGATCTGATGTAGTTCGTCACATACCTCTGAAACCTACGTCAGTTCCTTTGACAACTTTTTTGAGCAGGTTGTATTGAGTCGACCGCCGAGAAACCCCTAAAAACAGGGCGTTTTCGGCGGTCAAAAGAATGCCAGATTGCACAATGGCGGCCTGGAACTTTGTGCTCCGTTCGGCCTTTCCGACCTTCTCGGCGGCGTTGTTCGTGCGAACAAAAGGCAGATCACGCGAGAGGTATACGAGCGGAAGGTCGACCGATGGATCAAATTCTGGCCCAAGCTCACAATCGTGAATTGGCATGAGGCAAATATGAGATGACGTAGGATCAAGTGCAGCGGCTTGCCAGAACAGGACCTGCCGAGGCTAGGCTCCAAGCAGAGAGTTCAGAGCGATGACTACGCCTGCGCGGAATACCTGGTGAAGTGGCCTGACGGACTCGTAGCGCGAGCTTTCGCGGCATCGTCACGTTAATGCTGCTTTTGCTTCTTCTATGGGCTGCACTTCTTCAGGCCCCTGTCAACGCACCATAGACGAGTGCGCGCAGCTCTTTACGCACAGGAATGGCGCTTGAAGGCAGAAGTTGCGTGAAGAGAATGACAACCATGTCGTCGACCGGGCTTACCCAGAAGAAGGTGCCTGCCGCGCCGCCCCAGCCATAGTCTCCCACCTGCGCCGAAATTTGTGCCTTGGCCGGATCAAGGACGACAGAGCCCAACAGACCGAACCCGACGCCATCAAACTGAGTTTCGGACCAAACTTCGGCTGCCAGCGAGGCAAGATCGCCCGGCAGGTGATTGCACGCCGCCAATCTCAAAGTGCGGGGACTGAGGATGCGTTCGCCGTTGAGTTCACCTCCAGCCCGCAGCATTTCGGCGAACCGCCAATAGTCGTCGATGGTTCCGACGAGCCCGCCTCCGCCGCAGAACGTGTCAACCTTGCCTTGCCGCCACTCCGAAACCTTCGGCGCTTCGTGCAAAGCCATTCCGCCAGCCATGGCCTCATAGAGTGGGGGAAAACGGCTGATCTCAGACCCCGGCACAGAGAAGCCGGTGTCGGTCATGCCGAGGGGCTCGAAGATGCGAGTCGCGAAGTACTTGTCGAGCGTCATTCCGGAAACGACTTCAACGATGCGGCCGATGACATCTAACCCGGTGCTGTATTGCCATTTCGTACCCGGCTCCCATTCCAATGGCAGCTCGGCGATCCTGCACACCATCTTGTCGAGCCCACCGTAGGCAAGGGCGAGGCCGAGTTTTTCTTTGGCATAAGCTTCGCCGAGTATACCGGGGTTCGTAAAAAGGCTTAGGCCAGATGTGTGGGTCAGCAGATGACGGATCGTCATCTTCGTTTTGACGGGCACCGTTTGGTCGAGCGACGTTGCGTCCGGTATCAGAAGTTGCCTATTTTTGAATTCCGGCAGGTAAGTTTCGACCGGATCGTCGAGATGCACGCGCGCCTCCTCGTACAGCATCATCAGCGCTACGGCGGTGACAGGCTTGGTCATCGAGTAGATGCGGGCGATGAGGTCGCGCTGCCAAGGCCGCTTGGCTTCGACGTCGGCGTGCCCGGCGCAGTCGAAAAAGGCGAGTTCTCCATGACGCGCGATGAGCACCGCACCACCCGGCCAGCGCCCGGTGTCGGCATATCGCTGCATCCACCGCTTCAGTCGCGCCAGCCGCGGCTTGTCGAAGCCGAGGTCCCCAGGATCACGAACTGGTTCGCTACCCAATTGACTCATCGCGCAAATGTCCTGTCGCAGGCGAAGGCCCTTTGGACAATCCTGCGCTTTCCCCGCATTATTGCAATAGTTGCCTGCTTGTAGCGAGTTCATTGTGCTTCATTTTGGCCGGATTCCCTTCCTTAATCCTGTCGAGATTGGGATACAGGAACGTATGAAGTGTCTAGGGGTATCGCAACCGCTTCGGCGCTCGGAAGGCGCTCGCTCAGCGGCTATTTCTTGCGCGGTTCGTGTGCGGTAAAGCCTCGAAGGGCTTTCGATGATGGGGTCGGACGAACGTACATCATTTATTACTTCGCACCTGCGGTAATTATCATACGATTCAAAACGCTAAATAATCACAAAAATCAGTTGCTTACTCGAAATTTCTCGACTACGTTTTTTACAGAAGAGTTCCGAAATAACCGGCCCTCGCCGGCGATACTCAGCGGTCGTTTGACCTCGCTTGAGGAGGATGATGACGTTGTTTGTC
>NZ_JALBGX010000167.1:0-13189 GCF_023006465.1 Rhizobium sp. PRIMUS64
CCCGCGGTCGGCGCGCTCGTCATGTCGATCGTGCTTGCCCGTCGGCCGCTCGAGAGCAATGTCGGGCGCAAGATGCTTGCCGCTGTCGCCGTGTTCGGCGTCGCCACCATCGTCTTCTCGCTCTCCACCAATATCGCGCTTTCCGTCGTAGCGCTGCTCGTCGTCGGCGCGTCCGACACGGTGAGCGTCGTCGTGCGCAGCTCGCTGGTGCAGCTTTTGACGCCGGACGAGATGCGTGGCCGCGTCAGTGCCGTCAACTCGCTGTTCATCGGCACCTCCAACCAGCTCGGCGAATTCGAATCCGGCATGATGGCGGCTGCCCTCGGGCCCGTCGCCACTGGCGTTGTCGGCGGCCTCGGCACGATCGTCGTCGTGCTCCTGTGGATGCGGCTCTTCCCCGATCTCACCAAGGTCAAGACGCTGCAGGGCTAGCGCATGCATGACGCGTTGAAAGCGGCGACCGCTGCCGTTAGGTTCGCCCCAAATATCATTCGGCGGAGCCGCGCGTGACGACCAATTTTCTATCCTGTGTGCTGGCGGCAGTTTTCGCGTCGGTGCCGGCTATGGCGCTGGCTGAGTGGCAGGCGGTGGAAGAGGTGCGGCCTTATTCGATATCAGGCAAAACGGGCGCTGAGCTCTATGAATCGATTGGGGCGCGAGGGCCTGAAGCCGGTGTGGGCCGGGTGATCGCGCATACGACGTTCAAGTTGACCTGGACCCGGAAATACGAACCGCAGGGAAACGCCTGCGTGATCACGACCAACCGGCCGAAGCTGATCATCACCTATACGCTGCCGAAGCCGGCGGCCGAGCTGCCGGCCGCCGTCAAGAGCAGCTGGCAGGCCTTCATATCAGGCGTGCAGGCCCATGAGCGGGTGCATGGCGAGACCATCAAGGAGATGGTCAAGGAAATCGAGGCGACGAGCATCGGCCTCACCGTTGCCGATGATCCCGATTGCAAGAAGATCCGGATCGAACTGACCCGCCGCCTCGGCGAGATTTCCGGCAGGCAGCGCCAGCGCGGCCGTGACTTCGACAAGATCGAAATGGGTGACGGCGGCAATATCCAGCAGCTCATCCTCAAGCTGGTGAACGGGCCCTGATTGCCCGTCGCTGCCGCGCACTTCATCCCTGGACCTGCCCGACCGATCTCCTATCTCTCCCGCTAACGAGGGCAGGTGGAGGAGAAGCGCAATGTCCTATGTCGACGGTTTCATCGTGGCGGTGCCGAAAGAGAATGTCGATGCTTACAAAGAATTCTCGACCTTCGCCGGCTCGATCTGGAAGGAATATGGCGCGCTCGAATATGTCGAATGCATCGGCGACGACGTGCCCTATGGCGAGCTGACCTCCTTTCCCCGTGCCGTGCAGGCCAAGGAGGACGAGGTGGTGGTGTTTTCCTGGATCGTCTACCGGTCCCGGCAGGAACGCGACGATATCAATGCCAAGGTGATGGACGATCCGAGGCTCAAGGGCGACCAATGGCAGATGCCGTTCGACGGCAAGCGGATGATCTATGGCGGCTTCGAGATGATGCTCAAGCTCTGATGCCGCCTTGCCAGGGCGCGTGTAGACTTGCTTGAGGCAAGCATTGACTTGGTCGTCACGGCGCGCCAACTCCCGGGAGATGTTATTCCAAGACGGGAGAGCGCCTTGCCCCAGACGATCCTCACCTTGTCCACACGCGGACAGGGCCTTTACGAATTCACCGACCAGGCGAGCGCTTTCGTCAACGCATCAGGGCGGGAGGAGGGGCTTCTCACTGTCTTTGTGCGCCACACTTCCTGTTCGCTGCTGATCCAGGAAAATGCCGATCCCGACGTGCGCACCGATCTTCTCTCCTTCTTCCGCCGCATCGTGCCGCCGGCCTCCGATCCCTCGATGGGCTGGGTCGTGCATCGGGCCGAGGGGCCGGACGACATGCCGGCGCATATCAAGGCGGCGCTGACGCAGGTCTCGATCGGCATTCCCGTCGCCAGGGGGCGGCTGATGCTTGGCACCTGGCAGGGTATCTATCTCTACGAACATCGCGACCGGCCGCACCGGCGCGAAATCGTGCTGCATCTCAGCACCTGAAACCGGATTCATTCTTGTGAATGCAAACTGAATGCCCGGTTCGAACACCGTTCAGTTTGCGGCGGTTACTGTCGAGACAATCCCTGAAGGGAGACCTTAGGTAATACCAATCGACGGAGACACCCCATGACGCATTTCCTGACTAAGGCTTCGCTTGCCGCTTTGCTCGCCCTCTGCACCATTCCGGCCACAGTTTCCACGGCCGCCGCCGCAGGGCCGCAGACGAGCTTTATCGTCGAGGCGCAATACCATCGTCCGATACGCGGCTGCTCGCCGATGCATGCGGTGCGCAAGGCGCGTGATTTCGGCCTGCGAGATGCCCGCATCACCCGCATGTCGCCGCGGGTCGTTGTCGTCGCGGGGCGCGAACGCCGCGGCTGGGACAGGATTACCTTCGCGAATGTCCGCGGCTGCCCGCTGATCCGGCGCTGAGGACTCCGCGGCAAGCGCCCATGTGGTGCTTGCCGCCCCGTTTTTGCCTTGACGCTGACACTTTCAGCCGTCTCTTCTCTGACCTGTATGAGTGATTCCCAAATGACGCTTCGGCGTAATGCGGACGAATGGGGAGGGCGGCTTGACCGGCCCGACTTTCAAACGAAAGGTTTTTCGATGATGCAGTTTCTGGCAAAGGCGGGTCTTGCCGTCATGCTGACAGCCGGTACCCTGGCCGGCACGGTGGCGCCTGCCGCCGCCCAGTTGAATATCATTATTGGCGAGCCGGACCGGGGTCCGCCGCAGGACTATCGCCGTCCGCCTCCGGGTTATGACCGTCCGTCTCCGGGTTATGACCGTCCGCTTCCGGGCTATGGCCGTCCGTCGCGCGGCTGCAATCCGCAGCTCGCCGAAAACCTCGCTCGCGATTACGGCTTCCGCCGCGCCCGCGTCGTCGACATCACGCCGCGCCGCGTGATCGTCCAGGGTTGGACCCGTCGCGGCCCCGATGAGATGAGCTTCGGCAATGTGCGCGGTTGCCCCGCTCTGCGCCGCTGATATCAAGGTCGAATACCGCCTCGTCTCCCCGATGCGGCGGCCACAACCGCCTTTGCCAGTCTCCCCGGATCGGCAAGGGCGGTTTTCTTTGTGCGCTCAGTTTGACTGCGCTCTTTCCTCCGGCATCATCGTGGGTCTTGTGCCACGGCTGTCCGGTTGGCGCCAATGGCTGCCCCTCATCCGGCTGGTGGCGGCAGCCGGATGAGGGGCTGGTCTCGCCGATCTCCAGAGCCGAGATGTTGCGTGTCTCAATCAGCAGGAAGTCGGTAGACTTTGACAGCAGTTTGAGCGCCGTGCGCCTGAAAAGACGCGCGGCGCTTTCATTTTACTGCTCGATGGCGAAGGTCACGGTGACGCTGACATTGTAATTGTTCTCGCCGCTCTGGACGGGAACGGCAGCGTCGGAGGCCTCCTTCATCATCGTAGCGCGATAGACCGGCTGCGGCATTGCGCGAGGCACATTCTCGTTGATCTCGATGATGCGGCCGAGCTTGACGCCGGCGGCTTCGCTCAGCGTCTTCGCCTTTTTGACGGCTTCGGCGACGGCATCCTTGCGCGCCTCTTCGATGGCGGCATCCGGCTTGTCATTGGTGAACTGGATGTCGCCGCCCTGGTTGATGCCGAGGCTGACGGACTGGTCGATCACCGCGCCGAGCTTGGCGAGATCGCGCAGCCGGACGGTGACCGAATTGATGGTCTGGTAGCCGATCAGCTGCGGCTGCTGCTGCTGGCCGTCGACCGGCTGCGGATAATTGTATTGCGGCTGGATGGAAAAGCCGGAGGTCTGGAGGTCGCGCTCGGCGATGCCGCCGCTCTTCAGCGCGGCAAGCACGTCGTTCATCGCCTTGTTGTTCTCGTCGAGCGCTTCGCGGGCGGTTTTCGCCTGTTTGACGACGGCGAAATTGACGATGGCCATATCGGGAGCGACGGACGATTCGCCATCGCCGGTCACCGAAATCACCGGCTCGCGCGGCTTCATCTCCTGCGCGAAGGCGGGCGCTGCGGCGGCCAGCGGCAGCGCCAAAAGGGCGGTCATCAGGACTGTTCTGGTATAGATCGGCGCCATGTTTTCATTCCTTGGTTGTCGTTTCCCGGAAGAGCTTTCTGTCGGTTGATTGTGAAGCTATTACGGCGGAAAAGACAGGCGCATGTGTAGCGAGAAAAAAATGTCAGGGATGCCAGTATCGGAGCCTGAACCTGCAGGACGTCCGCCAACTCTCAAGAGCCGAAACGGCTGGACCGGAACCGACGGCTCGCTATCATATGGCGACCATCGACGACGAGGAAGCAATGTTCGAAACGCTCGATCCCGTCCCGTCCGAGATCGCCACCGCGATATCCGACGGCCTGAACGCCTTCAACGAGAGCGCTGAGATCAGACGCGAGGCTTTTGCCATCGTTTGGCGAGAGAACGGAGGGCTTATCGCCGGAATAACGGCGTCCGTTTCCCTCTCGGTTCTTTTCATCGGTAATCTGTGGGTCGCAAAATCGCTGCGGCTGGGCGGCATCGGCACGAAATTGATGGCGGCGGCCGAAGAAGAAGGGCGTCGCCGCGCCGCGGTCGCGGCCTGCGTCGACACGCTCTCGACCCAGGCCCCGGATTTTTACCCGAAGCTCGGATATGTCGAATTCGGCAGGATCAGCGGGCACGCGGGAGGCCGGCCTGTCGACCGGATCTGGTTCCGCAAGGAATTTTCCGCCGTGGCTTGATCATGACCGTCGGCTGTGACCGCCCCCCTCTGCCCTGGCCGGGCAGGGCAGAGCGGGCTCACACGGCACGCCGGTAAAGCTGTAGCAAACAATGCTGCTCTGGCGCGACCGCTTCTCAAATCCTGCAAACCTGATAGCAAATACGGCGGGTTAAGGAACAAACGGCGGCCGCGCTGCTGCGGCCGGCAAGGGGGCAGCATGCGTTTCATGGTAATTCTCTCGATCGGCCTCGCCATCGGCCTGGCGGGGTGCTCTCAGGTGGCGGAAAAGGCGGAGAATGCTGCCAACCGCTCTTACACCAGCTATGCGCTGGGCAAACCCTATGCGGAGGTCGCCAATCTTGGCCAGTCGGCGATGGCGCGGCTTTCAGGCTCCGACGCAACCTTCGGGCCGATGATCGGCGCGACGCCATTGAAGAACGGCATGACGATCTACCGGCATATGGCGCCCGGCGCCCAGACCGAGACCGGGACGAATTTCGCCGGCCTGGTCGGCAGTTCCACGATTTCGCAGAACAACCGGCTTTCCTATTTCCTGGTGGGCGCCGACGGGATCGTCAAGGATTGGGCCACGGGCTCGGTGCAGGGCAGTGCCAGCGACTGCGTGCAGTATATCGGCGGCATCATCAACCGCTGCAACGATATGCGGCAGCTCCAGGCTTCACTCGCGCTCTATGACGTCAGGGTGGCGACCAAGGCCGGCCAGCCTATCTCCAGCTGGGGCGAACCGGCCGCACCCGTAGTCAACTGAGCATGCGCGCCAGCCGGGATGAGGTCATTACCTAACCCGGCGGCGAGCGGATGCCTTGGATGTCCAAAGCATGTCACGCAAATGTGTGGAGCGGTTTCGCGATAGAGACATGCGCGAAACCAAAGGCGAAAGCGCGGTAAGCGAACTTAAAAGTTCGCTACGCGCTTCAGGCGCCGAAATCGTCCATGAAGGATGGATGGATGGCGGGCTTGCGCTCTTCGCGTGCGTCGCGAATACGCTGGGGAACCGCGCCGAGACCAGCAACGAAGCGGGTCAGGAGATTGCGGTGGAAAAGTTTATGTATGGCACTCATGGCAGTTTACTCATTCTTTTTTTTGTTAGCTGGCAGCATATATTTTGCGCAAGCTGCTATCACAATGGGCAATTTTACATGACAGTTATGCGACAGTGCATGGCTTGAGGCAGTGGGCCTGAAAAACGATCACATTGGCGTTAGAAGCGGCCGCCGAGGCCGCTCAGCCCCTATAAGTCCTCGCATACCCTCGTGATGGCGTGGTAGATTGCAAACTTCGGCTAAAGCCGTGCCCCTCCGAGGAGAAGCTCAGATGAACCGATTTTTCGCATTTATCGCGACCGGAACGCTGATCAGCCTTGCCACGATCACTTCGGCTTGCACTTCGTCCGGAAATCTCGACCAGACATCGTCGATCGGCGGCGGTTATGGCGGTTATTATGAGCGTCAGCCGCTTAATCCGGCGTGTGGGGGTGGGTTCAGGCCGAGCGATGGCCGCTCTTGTAGCTATTAGAATTGTGCGCCGATCGGGCATGATGCCGCCGGACGAAGTCGTGTGATACTGGCCATCCCCACAGACGAACCATCGCGGCAATCAGACTTCTCATTTTCCAGCGCTAGTAGCTGCACGGACGATCATTGCCGAATCCATCGCGGCAGGCAGGCCGAAGGGCAAAGTCTGCACTCTGAGCGGTATAGCCGACCGAACCCGTCTGCACCGAATCGTTTGAGCTCGTGGTACACGACGACGCCGACACGGTAATGATGAAGACGGCTGCCATGGCTGCCGGTAGTTTGCGAGTTTGAAGCATCTCCCCACCCCTTACTGTCCAATGTGTCCGTATAATCCTGGCAAGTAGGGCCGATGAGGCGTCCTGATAACTGTCGTTGTCGATCAAGATTTTGTTATTGCGTGAAAAGCCCTTAGCCAGCGCTCGCTGCCACGATCAAGGTTGTCTCGGCCACGCTCACAGATGTCGTTGTTTGGACAACGATATGGGGAGCCGCAGTCTGTTCAAAGGGGTCCCATTCACCCGGTCGATTTCGCTATTTGGTCTACGCGGGAATCGGCATCAATGCGAAGGAGCTAGACATTGAGGGCGGTGCCTTCGGCTTGATGAGAAATTGAATGAGCACGGCATTTGCCTTTCTAGGTTGGTTTGCCACCATTTACATGGGCTGGAACTGCTCACGTCTCTGTTCGTGCCGAGCCGAAGGACGTCCAAATTGAAGCGTGCTGGATCGCCTTTCTTGTCCTAACCGCCTCGATCTTGATCGGCGGCGTTCTGTTCGAATACGAAGCGCGGAGTGCGGGCTTCGAAAGTGTGAACGACAGGCAAGATGCCAATAGCGTCGGCATATGCGATCCTGCAGTTTGGAAGGCCGAGAAGGCGCCGGATCTCTCTTCGAAACGGCGAAGCACGTAGTCCAGGTCGGTCTCATTCCACTGGACTGAGTAGTGCTGCGGTGGTGTGGCTGACACACTGTAAACATCGGGCGAGGGCAGGCCATGCTCAGAGAAAAGCGCTTGCAACACTTCGATTGCAGTCTTGTCCATCCCGATGCGGCAATCTGAACGGCGCGAGAGCAGCCACATCTGCGGGCGTATGGTCAGCGTATAGGACCGTAGGCCCCGCGTTACTGGCGGACCTTCAGAGCCTTGTAACGAGGCCGTTGAAGGGCCGTCGAAGGCCTTCGGCGATCTCGACGTCGACGGTCACCAGGTTGCCAATCAGCTCTTCCGGCTTCACCACTTCACGTTTGGCACGAACGACGAGCTTTATCTCGAAAAGTTGATTTACCCCTTCCTCGACCGACATCCTCTCCGGTAGGAGCTGGTCGTCACCCAACGGTGACGTAAGCTTTATAACGCGATTTGCTTGGATGAAATCGGAAGACAAAAAGAGGTCGTTCATAACGTTCTCCGAATGAAATCCCTGAGATACGCTCAATCTAAGGTTATATAATCATCAATATCGGCGCAACTTCTGGGAAAGGAGGAGCCTCTGAGGGTCTGTCAACCCCGGCACTCGGAAAGCGTGTGGAGTCGATTGAGACCCGACGGCAGATCAAGTTGGAGCTGCTTACTAGCCGCACACGAAAGATATCATCGATACCTAGTGAAATGATTGGGGATGCTAACCTGCCCACATGAATAACAACTACATCATCGAGCAAGCTGCAGAGCTGATCAGACCCTATCAGACAACGGGAGGTCGCTTGTTTGGCGACGTCGGCGCCGTGGCGATATCAAGCACGGGAAACCGGTAATTGCGAACAAGTTATTGTTGCATTAGATATTCACCAAGACGAGATTTCGTCCACGGAGAAGGAGGACAGCATGACCGATCTGACCGCGCAAGGGAACGCCATCGTGGCGACTGCAAGCACGGCCGTTGCCACGGTTCTGAAGGAAGGCGGCGAAAAGCTGCAGCAGGCTATCGACATTGTGAAGTCGCTCGGTCTGCGTGGTGACGTTCGCAAGCCGCAGGCTATCGTGTCGATCATCGAAGAGATCAAGGACGCGGATCCGGACCTTGCCTATTTCATCGCACGCACGCTGTCTGAGCAGGAGGCTTTCGACGACCTGGTCGTCCAGAAGATTTCCGGCATCGCCGTCGGCGACGACTATAAGGAAATCACGGCAGCCTTCGACTCCATCCGCGCCGACGCCAAAAAAGCTGTGCTTGATGCAGCCGATGGCAATGAATCCATCTGGGGCAAGATCACCGGCTTCTTCAAGGAAGCGACCCAGGGCGACATCGCCGACCGTTTCTCAAAGATCGAAGATCGTTTCGAGCAGGTCACGACGACTCTTGCTGCCCAGCTGAAGGGTGAAAAGGAAATTCTCGAAGCCTACCAGCTGTTCCGTGGCGCACTCGGCCAGTCGCAGGTCGCGGCGCTCGCGATCAAGGCGAACCTGGAAGCGACCTGGAACGCGGCCAAGGAAAAGGCGGAAACTGCGCAGAAGGCTGTTGATGATGCCCAGGCTGCTGATGAGGCGACCAAGGTCAGTCTGCAGATCGCTCGCGACAGCGCCAACGACGCTCGGTCAAAGGCCGAAGGTCAGTTTGATATCGGCAAGGACCTCGCCGACAACCTGATGATCGCCTACAACATCACAGAAGTTACCATGAAGAAGCTGGAAGGCACCAGCAAGCTCAAGGACCGCATCTATAAGCGCTCTGTCAGCTTCTATGCCGCCAACCGTTCGACGCTTGCTTCGCTGAAGGCGAACTACAACGCCACCATCGGTCTGGCCGAGGGGACCAATGCCCTGGACTCCATGACCGGCGGCATCAATAAGTCGCTTTCCGATCTCGCGGATGTTTCCGGCGAGGTGAACGCCAAGGCAATCAGGAGTGGCTACGGAAAGACCATCGACGCTGATGTCGTCAAGACGCTGGCCGAAGCGCTTCTCGTCGAAGACGAAGAAAACGCCAAGCTCATCGAACAGAGCCGCGCGGAAGCTAGTCAGAACGCGGACGAAATTCGCGCGTCGGTCGAGGACGTCAAGCGTCGCTATGCGGCAACGGCGAACAAAATCGCAGCGTAACGGGTAATATCCATGGCAGCTTCGTCAGCATCGGGCGCGAGCCCTTCCTTCGGCGACATGTTGGGTGTTTCCAACATCATCGACGATATTCGAGCCAGCGACCGGGTGGTTGACTTTGAATTGGGGGCCGGTGAACGCCGGAAGGCCCTCATCCAGCGCCTCAAGGAGCAGAAGGCCAAGGAGGGCGTCGTCGTCAAAGATGACGTCATCGAATCTGCCGTGGAGCAATATGAAGAGCGGCGTTTCACGTTCACGCCGATGAAATCCGGGGCTAACCGGCTCGCGGCGACGGCTTACGTGCGTCGCGGCCGGTATCTCCGCAATACGGCCATTGCGGCGGCTGTCCTGGTGGTCGGTACGGTAGCGTACAACGTTGGCTACGATCAGTTCGTGATCAAACCGCGTGAGGCGGCCATCGCCCGCGAAGCGGCGGCAAAGGAAGCGGCGGCTCGCGAGCTTGAAACTGCGCTCACCGTTCGGCTCCCAGCCGAATTGAAGGCGGCAGTGTCGTCGGCAACCGTCGCCGCAGACCGCGTGTCGGATGTTCAGGCCAAGGCTGACATCGATAGCCGAAATACAGAGGCGCTGGCTGCCATCATCGCTCGCAACGTTGCGGGTGCTGAAACGGCAATCCGTCAAATTGGCACTATCGAAACGTCGATGCGTTGGAAGGAACAACGGGTACAGCAGGTGGCAGCCAAGCTTGCGATTCAGCCAAGCCAACTTCAGGCCGCCTACACTTCGGCCAAGGCACTTGCTGTGGCGGTCTCCGACAATCAGGCTGTCACCGACATCGAAAGCCGCAATACCGAAGGTCTCGGCGCGATTGCTGCGAAGAATGTCGAAGGTGCGCAGCAAGCTATCGCGGCTATCGGGGTGATTGAAAGTCATCTTCGACAGGTCCAGGCGCAAAAGCAGCTTACTGGTGAAGCGGCGAACTTCGTTGCTGATGCGGACGCGTCCCTGTCTCGTTATGTTAATTCGGGCAACCCTCTCGACGATGGCGCTCGTACCACGCTGACCCGTCGACTTTCGTTGATCACGGAAGCGGCCGAGGATGGCGACGGTCAGCAGATGCGTCAGGCTATGACGTCATACAAGAACCTCGTCACCTACGTTCAGAACGAAGCCAAGATTAGGATCGTCAATCGTCGTGGCGTGCGAGCCGGTGTCGAGCGGGATGGCACCCGCTGGTATCTTGTTGTCGAAGCACTTGTCGGCGGAAAGCCCGTTCCAGTCGAAGTTGGTAACAAGGAGGACGGCATTGCTGAGACGGTTCCCTACTGGGGTATTCGGGTTTCCAAGCGCCAATACACCAAAGTTCTGGACGATTACTCCGATGACAAGATCATCGACGACGACCGTGCCGGAACGAAACCCAAGGGCTCGCTCGATGTGAACTGGACCCTTGACGCCATCGACAATCAGACGATCACGCACTGGTAGGGAGATCGACCATGATCTCAGGATATGACGTTTACCGCCAGTTCAGCAGCATCCGTGACGATGTCGAGCGTGACCGTCGCAACATTTCCGAGAAAATTCTCGGCTTGCAGGGCGAAGTCGACAAGCTACTTCGCGAGCAGTCTGGGCTCTTCAAAAAGTTGGCGGCATTCCACGTTTCCGCAGGTGTCGCCCTCCCGGCTACCGTCGAACAGGCCCTTGACGAGCGGAAAGCCAAGGTGGCCTCCAAGAAGGAAGAGGTCGGCGAACGCACCCGGCTGATCAGTGTCTCGAAGAAGCAGGTCGCGATCCTCGACGAGAAGATCAATGCCCTCACCGCCGAAATTGAAAGCGAAGAAGCCGCGATCCGTGAGCGCTTCATGGCTGACGAGCGGGTCAAGCCGATCTATGTTGATCTGGCGGCCGCCTCGCAGGCTCATGGCGACATGAATCGTGCGCTACAGGCTGCCAACGAAGAGCTGGCTGAAAAGCGCCTTGCGTTCGAAAAGGACGAACTGTTCGTCTACCTGCATAAGCGCAAGTTCGGCACGCCGGATTACAAGGGAGGTCTCCTTCCGATCACGCGGATGCTTGATCGTCGGCTTGCCAACAGCTTCAACTATGTCGTTCAGGCTGCCGACTACGATTTCCTCGTTGCCCGGCCGGGTATGATCGAAGATCGCATTGCGGCTCGCAAGCCGGAGCATGAGAAACTGCAGGCCCAGTATGATGTACTGGAAGCAGAATATTTCGACGTCACCAAGCCGAAGCGCGATGAGCTGGAAACTCTGAAGGAACAGCGGCAGCAGGCAATCGACAGCGGTAAGAGCCACGCCGATGCACTTGCTACGATCAATCAGTTCCTGGCCGACGCCGCACTCGCTGAGGACGCCGACCTGAAGTCGATCATCTCGAATTTTGCAGACTTGCTGGCAAAGCCGGATTTCCAGTCGAAGATGCGTGCGATGGCAGAGCAGACGCCTTCAACTGAAGACGACGCGACGGTTTCACGCATCCAGGCAATCGCCTCTGAGGTCGCAACCCGCGACAGCCAGATCGACGACGAGAAGCGCAATCTCTCTTCGTGCGAGAGCAAGCTTGAAGGTCTGCGCCGCATCGAAAGTGAGATCGACCACAATAACTGGCACGCGACTGGTCATACGTTCAGCGGTGTTAACGTTGGCACGCTCGCGGACGCCTTCCTTCGCGACATGATGACGGACGCGAGCGTCATTGGGCAGCTGAACGATGCGCACCGCGACCCGCCTCGACCGCGTCCGACACCATCGTCGGGCGATTTCGGTGGTGGCTTTGGTGGCAGCTCGTCCTCCAGTTCTTCCGGTGGCTTTGGCGGCTTCGACGATTCGTCGACCACCAGTTCGTTCGGTGGCAGCTCGTCCCACACGACGACCGGCGGGTTCGGTGGAGATTGATTGGCAGTGGGCGATGAAAGTCACCTTCCATTTGGCAGGCGGGAGCATGTCGTCTATCGTGTCAGTACGATATCTCCCGATGAAATAGTGGACGTTCGCATCATCGAGCCGTTTTAAAACCTCGAATACTTTGGACATCGGCCGCCTCCTTCTGGTCCGGAAAATCAGCCGAATGATCGGCGCTTCGCGAGCGACCACAATGGCCGCTCCTGAAAGGCGACGGGTTAATGTTTCCTGGCCGCCGAACGCGGTCATCGTTGTTCGCGACGCTCTGCTGGCACCGCAGCGCGAGGGGTCTTATTCTCCGAAATAGCAAGTTGGTAGGGTATGTTGTTCTTTATCCTTTTTGTTTTGCCGTACATCGTCGGCTTCGTCGCGCTTGCGTTCTGGCGACAGGGGTGGACGCTTATGGCGGCAACCGTCGCAATGATTGTTGTTTATTTCTTTTCTATAGGATCAGGGGATGGCCCAGGCCCGTTCGCGGCGGATGCCCTTCCAGCTGTCCTCGCGGCTGGAATTGCAGCCGGGCTAGTAACCAGCGTCATTGCCATGACGTCGAACTATCGACCTGGCTGTAGCGGCAATGTTCCCACTCGGATATATCGCTGGTTATACGGTGATCAGGTACTTCTGAAGCCCTCAGGGATATCGCGCCCGTCCGGAAACTACGTGGGAGCGGAATAGGACTCTTTGGTCCAGCCGGCCTGGCACCTGCGCTCAGTGGCGACCTGCAATATCGCCAGTAAAGCCGTCGGCGGGCTTTCGATGATGGGGTCGGACGAACGTACATCATTTATTACTTCGCACCTGCGGTAATTGTCATACGATTCAAAACGCTAAATAATCACAAAAATCAGTTGCTTACTTGAAATTTCTCGACTACGTTTTTTACAGAAGAGTTCCGAAATAACCGGCCCTCGCCGGCGATACTCAGCGGTCGTTTGACCTCGCTTGAGGAGGATGATGACGTTGTTTGTC
>NZ_JALBGX010000168.1:0-13188 GCF_023006465.1 Rhizobium sp. PRIMUS64
CCTGTCGCCGCGGTCCTGCCGTCGCCGCGCCTGGCCGCGCGGCCCGAAAGGATCGACGCATCCGGCTATCAATTCCCGCCGCGTGCACTGCTGCAGGAACCGCCGGAACGCCTCGGCGAGATCATGTCGCAAGAGACGCTGGAGCAGAATGCCGGGCTTCTGGAAAGCGTGCTGGAAGATTTTGGTATCAAGGGCGAAATCATCCATGTCCGTCCCGGTCCTGTCGTCACCCTCTATGAATTCGAGCCGGCGCCGGGCGTGAAATCGTCGCGGGTCATCGGCCTTGCCGATGATATCGCCCGCTCGATGTCGGCGCTTTCGGCCCGCGTGGCCGTCGTCCCCGGCCGCAACGTCATCGGCATCGAATTGCCGAATGTGACACGTGAAACCGTCTATTTCCGCGAGATGATCGAGAGCCAGGATTTCGAGAAGAGCGGTTACAAGCTGGCGCTCGGCCTCGGCAAAACGATCGGCGGCGAGCCTGTCATCGCCGAGCTCGCCAAGATGCCGCATCTGCTCGTGGCCGGCACCACCGGCTCCGGCAAGTCGGTCGCCATCAACACGATGATCCTGTCGCTGCTCTACCGCATGACGCCGGAACAGTGCCGCCTGATCATGGTCGACCCGAAGATGCTCGAACTGTCAGTCTATGACGGCATCCCGCATCTGCTGACGCCCGTCGTCACCGATCCGAAGAAGGCGGTCATGGCGCTGAAATGGGCCGTGCGCGAAATGGAGGAGCGCTATCGCAAGATGTCGCGCCTCGGCGTGCGCAATATCGATGGCTATAACGACCGCATGGCACAGGCCCGCGAAAAGGGCGAGACCATCCATGTCATGGTCCAGGTCGGCTTCGATAAGGGCACCGGTGTTCCGATCGAGGAAAGCCAGGCGCTGGACCTGACGCCGATGCCCTATATCGTCGTCATCGTCGACGAGATGGCCGACCTGATGATGGTCGCCGGCAAGGACATCGAAGGGGCAATCCAGCGCCTCGCCCAGATGGCCCGCGCCGCCGGCATCCATCTGATCATGGCGACACAGCGTCCGTCGGTCGACGTCATCACCGGCACGATCAAGGCAAACTTCCCGACCCGCATCTCCTTCCAGGTGACCTCGAAGATCGACAGCCGCACCATTCTCGGCGAACAGGGCGCCGAGCAGCTGCTCGGTCAGGGAGATATGCTGCATATGCAGGGCGGCGGGCGGATTTCCCGCGTCCACGGTCCTTTCGTCTCGGATGTCGAAGTGGAAAAGGTTGTCGCCCATCTGAAGACCCAGGGCCGCCCGGAATATCTCGACACCGTCACCGCCGACGAGGAGGAAGAGACGGAAGAGGAAGAAGCCGGCGCCGTCTTCGACAAGAGCGCCATGGCCTCGGAAGATGGCAATGAACTCTACGAGCAGGCGGTCAAGGTCGTCATGCGCGACAAGAAGTGCTCGACGTCCTACATCCAGCGCCGCCTCGGCATCGGCTACAACCGCGCCGCCTCACTGGTGGAACGCATGGAAAAGGAAGGTCTCGTCGGCCCGGCCAACCACGTCGGCAAGCGCGAGATCGTCTCGGGACGGGGTGACGGCGATTAATCGGCAATGGCATGGAGTGCACTGCGCACTCCATTTCATGTCATCAAGGCAGCCAGCCGCAGCGTCTCGCTGACAAATGCGGTCTTTCCGCCGGTGTAAAAATCCCAATCGCCGCCTGCCTCTGCAGCCAGCCGGCGTTTCAGATCGGCATAGGCCGTGGCTCTCTCGGGGTGATCCCTGAGATAGTCGCGAAACAGAATGCGCTCCCGATGTCCGCGATTGTCGGGTCCGCAAAGATAGAGCTTGAAGCCGTAAGCTTGATGATCGCGGGTGAAAGCCCATCGTTGCTCTCCGGTATCGCCGTGGAAGATGAAATCGGCAGCGCGCACCACCTCGATCGCCGTCGGCAGGAACTCGTCGGATATCATCACGGCATCAAGGTCGATCTTCGGCTTGGCTGCCAGCCCAGCCACTGATGTGCTGCCGATATGATCGATCGAAAGCAGGCGGTCACCGAGCAGAATCGAGATCTCGGTGCTGATCTCGGCAAACAGCAGTGGCCAAGAGGGATCGTAGTCGACCACTTTGATGGCGCGCATGCCTTTTCCCTCGATCCTGGTCAGTGCGCCTTGGTCAGCAATCCGTCGAGGATCTCGATCATCTTCTGCTCGGCCTCTTCGAGCGAGCCGCTATTGTCGAGCTCCACCACGTCATATTCGCCACGCACGGTCAGCGGTCCGCGGGCGAGCCGGGCCATGATATCCTCATGCGTCTCGCGTCCGCGCGCCTCCAGCCGGCCGGCGAGCACCTCGGGGCGGGCGGTGACGTTGATGACTTTCAGCCGCGGGAAGGCGGCCTGGAAGCGGTGAAGCGCCGAGCGCGAGCCGTTGGCGACAACGACATGGCCTCTGGACAGCGCCACCGAGACCTCGGCGGGAATACCGTATTTCAGGCCGTGCGCTTCCCACCAGACGGCGAAGGAGCCTGATTGCTCCATGGCGGCAAACCCTTGGAGGGAGACGGAAAGATGGTCCTCGCCGCCGGCATCGCGGTGGCGGGTGATGACGCGGCGGACGAAATGCACGTTCTCACGGCCGGCAAAACGCCGGGCGGCGAGGTTCATCAGCGTGTCCTTGCCAGCACCGCTCGGACCGACGACAACGACCATGATGCCGCGCTCGGCACCGGCTCCTGCGTGGGGTTCGTGCGGCATCATGCGACACGGCGTCCCTGGCGCCAGACGGAGCGTGTCACCGGCACGCCGTGCGAACGATGCACGCGGACAAGATCGGCGCGCAGCCCGGTTGCGATCCGGCCGCGATCGTCGAGGCTGACGGTGCGGGCGGGCGTCGACGTCACCATGGCGATCGCCTTCGGCAGGCTGATGCTCTCCACCTCATCGGCGAGAATGAAGGGCGCATGTAGCAGGCTGAGCGGCACGTAGTCGGAGGAAAGCACGTCGAGCACGCCCATCTCGGCAAGGTCGCGGGCGGCGATGTTGCCGGAATGGGATTTGCCGCGCACGATGTTCGGCGCGCCCATCAGCACGCTCATGCCGTGCTCGTGCGACGCCCGGGCGGCATCGAAACTGGTCGGGAACTCGGCCAGGCGCACACCGTTGTCGATCGCCTCGTCGACATGCGAGAGCGTCGCATCGTCATGGCTTGCCACGGTGATGCCGCGCTCGGCGCAGACCTTGGCGATGGCGTTGCGATGCGGCGTCGAATTGCGCGCCGATTCTGCCTGACGCTTGGCGACGAAACGCGCGAACGCCTCGTCGCTCAGGCCCCGCTTCTTCTGGTAGTAGAAGATATATTGGTCCATCGTCTGGAACTGACGCTGGCCGGGCGCATGATCCATCAGCGAGACGAGCCGCACATGCCGGTCGTTTTCGAAATCGCCGAAGTGTTCGAGCACGTTGTCGGCCGAGACCTCGCAGCGCAAGTGGATGAGGTGCTCGGCGCGCAGCCTGCCTTCCTTCTCCGCCGACTGGATGGCGTCCGCCATCTCGCGCATCTCGCCATGTTCGAAGCCGCCGTCCTCGTCCGCACCCATGCGCAGGCAGTCGAACACCGTCGTGATGCCTGACGTGACGATCTGGGCGTCATGCGCCTGGACTGCGGCGGTCTTGTTCCAGCGAATGCCGGGACGCGGTTGATAATGGCCTTCGAGATGATCGGTGTGCAGCTCGACGAGGCCTGGAATGACGTAGTCGCCTTCGAAATCTTCGCCGGCTACCGAGTTGCCCTCGGAGATGTCGGCAATCTTGCCGTCGCGGATGAGGATCGAGCCTGAGAGGATGTCATCCTCGAGAACGATGCGGGCGTTGGAAAACACGGTCTCTTTGCTCATGTCGTCAGGTCTTTCAGCTTTTGGCGCCGGCAAGCGGCAGCCAGGAATGAACTTTGAACGGCGCACCGCGCGTCTCCTCGATGAAGACGGCAAGGCCGGAAATCGAAAGCGGCCGGCCGATGAAATCGGCAAAACGCTCTGTCAGGATCGCTTTCATCACCTGAGCACGTGTCTCTGGCACTTGGCCGCTCAGCGTCATGTGAAAGCCGAAATCCTCCATGACGTAAGGATAACCCCAGCGCTGCAGATGGGCGCGCTGGCTGTCGCTGAGCTTCTCCGGATTGCGCCGCGCCATATCGGCCTCGGAAAGCGCTGCCCGGAACGGTTCGAATGACCTTACCACTTTCGCGGCGAAATCCTGAAGAGGTTGATGAAGTGAACCGGGAACGAGGGCAAAAAAACGGCCGAGCTGGCCGAGCACGAGCTCAGGAATCTCGAAGGCTTGCGTGCGCTGGGCAAAATCCTCGGCAACGGTCATGAGATCCTTCTCGGTGACCGAGGAGGCGAGGGAAAAGGGCGCCTTGATCGTGGCGTGAAAGCCGTAACGGCGCGGGTCGGCGGTCAGCTCGAACTGTTCAGGCGCACCCAGTTGCTCATATTCCGGTGCGGGGTAGGTCTCGCCGGTGAAAGCATTGCGGCCGAGCCAAAGCGAGGCCGCGCCGGTCAGGGGATCATCCTTCGGCGGCGAGAAATAGAGAGCGTAGCGCAAGGCTTTTATCCTGGAGATCGTCCAAACGGGGAGGGCACTGTGCAGTGATTTGGCGGCGAACCGCAAGCAGGCTCCCGGCTAAAAGATTTCCGTGACAGAATGATGATGGCGACAGCGCCGCCACTGCTTTGATGGATGGGTCAGTGGGCTTTCGTGCCCATCAGCCGATGGCGCAGCGCGTTCGAGGCGGCGTCGAAAATGAAGACGACGATCAGGATCAGAATGACCATGTAGGCGACGTTTTCCCAGTTGGCGTTGGTGCGCATGGCCTCCCACAGCTTGAGGCCGATGCCGCCGGCGCCGACAGCGCCGATAATGGTCGCGCCGCGCACGTTCGATTCCCATTGGTAGAGCGTCTGGCTGACGAAGACGGGAACGATCTGCGGCATAATGCCGTAACGATGAACGAGCACGGTCTGAGCGCCTGTTGATTTGATGCCTTCCCGCGGCTTGTTGTCGATATTCTCGAGGCCTTCGGAATAGAGCTTGCCGAGCGTGCCGGTCTCGGTGAGGAAGATCGCACCGCTGCCGGCGAGCGGGCCGGGGCCGAAGGCGCGCGTCAGGAACAGCGCCCAGATCAGCATATCGACCGAGCGCAAGAAATCGAAGAAGCGCTTCAGGATCTGGTTCAGCAGGCGGTTCGGCGTGATGTTGCGCGCTGCCAGGAAGGCGAGCGGAAAGGCGGTAAGTGAGCCGAGCAGCGTTCCGAGGAACGCCATGACGATCGTCTGGAAAAGCTTGGTCCAGACGTCGCCGTGCTGCCATTCGCTGTTGTTCCAGATATCGTCGAAGGCGAGCGACAGGTTGGATTGGTCGGGCTTGATGCGCGGACCGGAGACGATGAGGCTGACGACCTCGCCGACCGGCTTGTCGAAGAAGGATGATTGCGTGTCGAAGATGAAATTCGCCCAACCGATGAAACGTTTGCGGATCTTCACCCGGTCGACTGAGATGCTGACATTGCCGGCAAAGCCGAGATCCGCCAGCACGTTGTCATCATAGACTGTCATCCAGCCGGGTACCGGTCCGACGACTTTCGGCGCACCGCTCGAAACTTCCACCGGGACGCTGATGCCATGCGCGGTGACGATCGTCTCGCTCTTCGAGACGGTGACGCTGCGGTTGGTGCCGCTGATCGAGACGGTGATGCTGCCGTCGGGATTGTTGACCAGCCAGTCCGGATGCGGATTGTCGCCAAGCGGCGAGAAGCGCGGATAACGGATGTCGATCAAGCCGTCATCCCCAATGCGGAATTCCGGCTGAACGTCGTAGCTCACCCATTGGCTGAGATAGATGCCGATGCGCTCCCAATGGGCTTCGGCAAAAAGCTTGGGCAGGTCGAAGAACCAGACGGCATAGAGGCTGTAGAGCAGTGTCGCGATGAGGATCATCAGCCCGCCGAAACGCTGGCGGAACGACCGGTGGAAATATTCCGGATAGCGCGTTTCTATCTCGTGCATGCGGTTTGCGTCGATCACCGTCATGGCGGCCTCAATGTTGCAGGAGGAAGGCGTGCTCGCCGACGAGGCGGCGGCGCAGCCATGCGGAGAACTGGTCGACGGCGACGATCGTCACGAACAGCAGCAGAACGAGCGCCACCGTCTTGGCGCCGAAGCCGCGCGAGATCGAGAGCTTCAGCTCCTCGCCGATGCCGCCGCCGCCGACGGCGCCGATGATGGTCGAGGCGCGCACGTTGATCTCAAGGCGCAGCAGCGCATAGGAGGTGAAATTCGGCAGCACTTGCGGCAGGGCGGCAAAGCGCACGCGTTCCCACCAGTTGGCGCCGACGGCTTTCATACCCTCGTGGGGCTTCATGTCGATATTTTCGGCCACTTCGTAGAAGAGTTTGCCGAGCGCGCCGATCGTGTGCAGGGTGATGGCGATGATGGCGGCGACCGGCCCGATCGACAGGATCGCCGAAAACAGCCCGGCTATGACGATTTCAGGGAAGGCGCGCAGGAACTCCATCAGCCGCTTGGTGAAGATGCGCAACGGCCATGAATTCGTCAGGTTGCGCGCGGCAAAGAAGCTCAATGGGACGGCAAAGACGAAGGCGATGATCGTCGAGATCAGCGCGACGTTGATCGTGACGATCATCAGCTCGAAATATTCGGGAATGTAGAAGGCGCCCCAGACGTAGACACGGCCCCTGTCGAAATTGAATTCCTCGCCGCCCTTGTCGTTGACGCTCGCTATATCAAACAGCGCGCGCCAGACGTCGTGCCAATCCTTGGGGATGAGCCAGCTCAGAAAGTCGAAGAGATGCGGCAGACGGTCGAAGAAATGGCCGGCATTGCTCTCGTCGGCGAAGCGGACGGAGCTGACGAAAGCCGCAATGAGGATAACCAGGCCGAGGACGGTATAGAAGCGGCGCTTGGCGACCATCCGGTCCCAGGCGGTGCCGATCTCCTTGGTGCTCTGCATCTGCGGCTGTGTATCGGCAATAGTCATCAACGCCTCGCCTACTTCATAATTCTATCCTCAAATCGGAATCGATTTGAGGATAGAATTACGCAGCAATTCAAAGTGCTACAGCGTCCTTTGCGCGTCTAAGACGCGCGGCGCCGTAGTCAAAAGATAGAGGGCGGCCGTTGCCGGCCGCCCTCATTCGAAACGGCTCGATCAGCCGCCGATGGCAGCTTTGCGGACGTCGACGACGGCGTTGTAGAAGTCGTGCTTCACGGGCGCGTAGCCCTTGTAGTCGCCGCCTTCGACAGCGGCGAAGCACTTGTGATCCTTCTCCGGCAGAGCCGTGAAGAAGGCTGCAAGCTTCGTCTGCCACTCTTCGCCCAGAGCATTGCGAACGACGAGCGGGCCGTTCGGGATCAGCGGCGAACGCCATACTTCGACCAGCTTGTTCGGATCGACGGCGCCCTTGTCGACTTCCTTGCGGAAGGTACCGGAGGTGTAGCCGTCCTTGAAGTCGCCGATGCCCGAGCTATCGTCGACGGCAATGTCGACCTTGCCGTCATAGGCAGCGAGAAGGTTGTTCTCGTGACCGCCGTTGAACTGGGTCGAGGCGAAGAACTTGTCGTTCGGCATGCCCGTGTCCTTCGGGATCTGCGTCAGCGGAACGAGGTAGCCGGACGTGGAATCCGGATCGGCGTAGCCGAGCTTCTTGCCCTTGGCGTCCTTGATGGACTTGATGCCGGAGGACTTCAGAGCAAGGCCGATCGAGTAATAACCCGTCGAGCCGTCCTTCTGCTGCGTCGTCAGGATCGGCGTGACAGCCTTCGAATCCTTGATGTAGACGGCGGCGTAGCCGGAGGCGCCGAGTTCGGCGAAGTCGAGCGTGCCGCCGAGCAGGCCCTGGATCACGCCGTCATAGTCGGCGGCCGGGAAGAGCGAAACCTTCTCGAAGCCGAATTCCTGCTTCAGGTGGTCGGCAAGGCAGGCATAGTTGCGCAGGCGGTCGGTTTCGTTTTCGCCGCCGAGGATGCCGATGCGGAATTCCTTCAGGTCTGCAGCGTGGGCAGCGCTGGCGAGCGCGAAGAGCGCCGTTGCCGCAAAGAGTGCTTTCTTCAACATGTTCTCTCCTATTGACCGGTGTCCCCGGCCTTCCCGTTACGAAGAAGTGTGCCCTTGACGCGGGCGCTCGATCGCGGCTGCCTCTCTCAGAGGCCGGCCAACGCCAGCGGCTGTGTGCCGGCGGATTGATGGTCTGCCCGCTCGGGGGCGATATTGATCGATGTCGAGGTCACCGTTTCGTCGATGCCGGCGCCGTCCTTGTCCGTCCCGTAGATTTCCTTCACCGCTTCCGCGGTCAGCTCCGAGGGCTTGCCGTCGAAGACGACGCGGCCGCCGGCCATGCCGACGATGCGCTCACAATAGTTGCGGGCGGTGTCGAGCGTGTGAAGGTTGGTGATGACGGTGATGCCCTCGCGCTCGTTGATATCGCGCAGCGCATCCATGACGATCTTGGCGTTCAGTGGATCGAGCGAGGCGATCGGCTCGTCGGCGAGAACCATCTTCGGGTTCTGCATCAGAGCGCGGGCGATCGCCACGCGCTGCTGCTGGCCGCCGGAAAGCGTGCCGGCTGCCTGCAGCGCCGTCTGCTCGATGCCGAGGCGTTCGAGAGCCGCGATGGCATGCACGCGTTCCTCGCGAGTGAAGATGTTGAGCAGGCTCATAAGCGTCGAGCGATGATTGAGGCGGCCAAGCATGACATTGGTGAGGACGTCGAGGCGCGGCACCAGGTTGAACTGCTGGAAGATCATCGCGCAGTCGCGCTGCCAGTTGCGCAACGCCTGGCCGCGAAGCCCGGAGACCTCGACGCCGGCGAAATGAATGGAGCCGGAGCTCGGCTCCTGAAGGCGGTTGATCATGCGCAGCAGCGTCGACTTGCCGGCGCCGGAGCGGCCGATAATGCCGACCATCTGGCCCTGAGGAATGGCGAGCGTGACGGAATTGACGGCGAGCTTTTTTCCGAAACGACGTGTGACATTCTTCAGCTCGAACATCATGCTCTTCCCTTGCGATCCAGGCCTTGGTCAGCATCGCATTAGTCCCGCTTGATGAACCTCGCATGTCATATTTGTGTAAGTCCTGTCACAATTCTCCGCCCCTATATCGGGGGTTTAACCGCCGTAACGGGATAGAAAATCTTCCGCGCTCAGGTTGCGGAAATCGGAGAGCGCCTGGCGTAGCCGGTCATGCTCCCAGTCCCACCAGGAAAGCCTGTCCATCCGTTCGCCGACCTCTCTTGGAAAGCGCTCGCGGATGAGCTTTGCCGGCACGCCGCCGACGATCGTATAGGGCGAGACGTCCTTCGAGACGACGGCGCCGGCTCCGATCACCGCGCCGTTGCCGACGTTGACGCCCGGCAGAATGGTCGCCCCGTGGCCGATCCAGACGTCGTTGCCGATCGTCACGCGGTTTGCGCGCCGCCAGGCGAAGAAGTCCGTCTCCATATCGCCATCCGGCCAGTAGTCGGCGGCGCGATAGGTGAAATGATGCAGTGTCGCGCGCCAGGTCGGATGGTTGGTGGCGTTGATACGCACGGCGGCGGCGATATTGACGAACTTGCCGATCGTCGCACACCAGACGGAGCCGTCCTGCATGATGTAGGAATAGTCGCCGAACGTGGCCTCGCTGATGCGGCAGCGTTCAGAGACCTCCGTATAGCGCCCGAAGGTAGAATCGCTGACGGACGCCGTCTCATGAAAATAGGGCTCGATACCCAGTTTGCGGCTCATGCAGCGATCTTTCTGGGTGAGAATTGCTGGACGTCGAGGATGCGGTCGGCGACGGCTTCGCGCACCTCTTCGTCGTGGAAGATGCCGAGAAGGGCCACCCCCGCCTTCTTCTTTTCCGCGATCATGCCGACGACGACGGCACGGTTCCTGGCATCGAGTGAGGCTGTGGGTTCGTCGAGAAGCAGGATCGTATGCTCGGTGATGAAGCCGCGCGCGATGTTGACGCGTTGCTGCTCGCCGCCGGAGAAGGTGGCGGGCGGAAGCTGCCAGAGCGTTTCCGGCAGATTGAGCCTGGCAAGCAGGGCGCCCGCCTTTTCCCGCGCGGTGACGGCGTCCTCGCCGCGTGCCACCAGCGGTTCGGCAACCACGTCGATCGCCGCGACGCGCGGCACGGTGCGCAGGAACTGGCTGACATAGCCGAGCGTATCGCGGCGGACGTTGAGCACGGTGCGCGGATCGGCGGAGGCGAGATCGACGATGCGGTCATTGTGACGGATGAGGATCTGGCCGGTGTCGACGGCATAATTGCCGTAGATCATCTTGAGCAGCGAGCTCTTGCCGATGCCCGATGGGCCACCGAGCACGACGCATTCGCCCGATGCGACCGAGAAGGCGACATCGGAGACGACAGGTAGCTTGATGCCGTCGCGCAGATGCATGGTGAAGCTCTTCGAGACTTCGGAAACGACGAGGGGCGTTGCCATGATTTCTTCTTCCTTGGTTTAGGACCTCAGACCTGCAGGATCGAGGAGACGAGCAACTGCGTGTAGGGTTCGCGCGGATCGTCGAGCACGCGGTCGGTAAGCCCGTGTTCGATGACGTAGCCGTCCTTCATCACCATCATCCGGTGCGAGAGCAGGCGGGCGACGGCGAGATCGTGGGTGACGATGATGGCCGAGAGACCAAGATCGTTGACGAGGCCGCGGACCAGATCGAGCAGGCGCGCCTGCACCGAGACGTCGAGGCCGCCGGTCGGCTCGTCCATGAAGACGAGCCGCGGCCCGGTGACAAGGTTGCGGGCGATCTGCAGGCGCTGGCGCATGCCGCCGGAAAAGGCGCGCGGCTGATCGTCGATGCGGTCGGCGTCGATCTCGACGCGTTCGAGCCAGTCGATCGCCGAAGCGCGGATCTTGCCGTAGTGCCGGTCGCCGATCGCCATCAGCCGTTCGCCGACATTGGCGCCGGCCGACACCGTCATGCGCAGGCCATCCGCCGGATTCTGGTGCACGAAGCCCCAATCGGTGCGCATCAGGAAGCGCCGCTCGGCCTCGTTCATGCGGTAGAGGTCGCGGTAGCTGCCGTCGCGCATGTGATATTCGACGCTGCCGGTGCTCGGCAGCAGCCGGGTGGAGAGGCAGTTGAGCAGCGTCGTCTTGCCGGAGCCGGACTCGCCGACGATGGCAAGCACTTCGCCGGGCCAGAGCTCGAAGGAGACGTCGCGGCAGCCGATACGGTTGCCGTAGAATTTCGAAACGTCATGGACTTTGAGAAGCGGGGTATCGCTCATTCTGCAGCCTCCCGGGCCAGCATCTCGCCGGCATGTCCGTGCGCGCGGCGGTCTTCGCAATGATCGGTGTCGGAGCAGACGAACATCCGGCCGCCCTTGTCGTCGAGAACCACTTCGTCGAGATAGACATCCTCCGCACCGCAAAGGGCGCAGGGTTTATCGAAACGTTGGATATCGAAGGGATAGTCCTCGAAATCCAGGCTGACGACGTCGGTATAGGGCGGAACCGCATAGATGCGCTTCTCGCGTCCGGCGCCGAAGAGCTGCAGCGCGTCCGACATGTGCATCTTCGGATTGTCGAATTTTGGCGTCGGCGACGGGTCCATGACATAGCGGCCGTGGACCTTCACCGGATAGGCGTAAGTCCGCGAGATGCGGCCGTTATGGGCGATATCCTCGTAGAGCTTCACATGCATGAGACCGTATTCTTCGAGCGCGTGCATCTTGCGCGTCTCGGTCTCGCGCGGCTCGAGGAAGCGCAGCGGCTCGGGGATCGGCACCTGGTAGACGAGCACCTGCCCGACCCCGAGCTTTTCTTCGGGAATGCGGTGGCGCGTCTGGATGATCGTCGCATCCTTGGTATGCGTCGTCACCGCGACATTGGCGACCTTCTGGAAGAAGGCGCGGATGGAAACGGCGTTGGTCGTATCGTCGGCACCCTGGTCGATGACCTTCAGCACGTCATCAGGTCCGATGATCGAGGCCGTCACCTGCACCCCGCCGGTGCCCCAGCCGTAGGGCATCGGCATTTCGCGCGAGGCGAAGGGCACCTGGTAGCCGGGAATGGCGATTGCCTTCAGGATGGCCCGGCGGATCATCCGTTTGGTCTGTTCGTCGAGATAGGCGAAGTTGTAGCTGGCCAGATCGGTCATTCGGCGGCTTCCTTCATGTCTTCGCCACCGTTGCGGGTGGCTTCGAATTCGCGGCGCATGCGGCGGACGAGATCGAGTTCGGCCTGGAAATCCACATAATGCGGAAGCTTCAGGTGCTCGACGAAGCCCGTCGCCTGGACGTTGTCGGAGTGCGAGATGACGAATTCCTCGTCCTGTGCCGGCGCGGTGATATCCTCGCCGAGCTCTTCGGCGCGAAGCGCCCGGTCGACCAGCGACATCGCCATCGCCTTGCGCTCGCTCTGGCCGAAGACCAGGCCGTAGCCACGGGTGAATTGCGGCGGCGCCTTGGCCGAACCCTTGAACTGGTTGACCATCTGGCATTCGGTGATCTGGATCGTGCCGAGCGAGACGGCGAAACCGAGTTCCGGCACATCGAATTCCACCTCGACGTCGCCGATGCGGATTTCACCGGTGAAGGGGTGGTTGCGGCCATAGCCGCGCTGGGTGGAATAACCGAGCGCCAGCAGGAAGCCCTCGTCGCCACGGGCAAGCGCCTGCAGGCGCAGATCGCGGGTCATCGGGAATTCCATCGGCTCGCGGGTCAGGTCGCCGATTTCGTGATCTTCCGGCATGTCGCCATCGGCCTCGATCAGGCCCTCTTCGCCGAGGATTTCGGAGACGCGCATGACGCGGCCGGTCTCGGCTGCACGCTGAGCGGGCGTCTCGACCGCCTCGTCCGAAAGCAGCGAGGGATCGAGCAGCCGGTGGGTATAGTCGAAGGTCGGGCCGAGGAGCTGGCCGCCCGGCAGATCCTTGTAGGTCGCCGAGATGCGGCGTTCGATCGTCATTTCAGCCGTGTCGAGCGGCCTGGAATAGCCGAAACGCGGCAGCGTCGTGCGGTAGGCGCGCAGCAGGAAGATCGCCTCGATCATGTCGCCGCGTGATTGGCGGATGGCAAGTGCAGCGAGCGTGCGGTCGAAAAGCGAGGCCTCGGCCATGACGCGATCGACGGCGAGCGCCAGCTGCGCCACGATCTGTTCGATGCCGATCGCCGGCAGCGAACGG
>NZ_JALBGX010000169.1:0-13149 GCF_023006465.1 Rhizobium sp. PRIMUS64
CTCGGCGACGTCAGGCGCCTTCAGCACGATGCCGTGCGTGCCGCGCAGCCGGATGCGGTCGAGAAGCTGCACCAGTTCGGCCGGCTTCATCACCTCGGCGAAGTGGAACCTGCAGCGGAAGACGCCGGGCAGGAAGGTCGCCATCTCCGCCTCGAAGGCGGCGCGCACCGCATCGCTGAAACGCTGCGGCGTCTCCATGACGATATCGATGGCCAGCACGCGGCCGCTGCCCATCGCCCCGGCCTGCTGCTTCTCCAGCTCCGCGATCGCCGCCTTCACCCGCATTTCAGTCTGCCGGCGCACGCCCGGTCTGCCGTTCAGCACCCGGTCGACGGTGGCGGTGCTGAGTCCGGCCTGGAAGGCGATGTCCTTGACGAGAAAGAGATGTGCCATGCGATTGGCCTGATGGTTTTTTGATGGATTTCTGATCTATATCACCGCGCACTGCGGCGTATAGTGCCCCCATCGGAAAGAGGGAGGAGCCCGCTATGAAAACCGACAACCAGCAGAAACTGCGCGCCGACCGCGTCTGGCTGAGCGAAGAGGCCTGCGATCTCGATGATTTCCGCAGCCTTGCGGAAAAGGCGACTGTACTTGCCGATTACCCCTCGGCGTCTGCGGTCGAAAAAAACGTGCTGATCTATAACAGCCGCAAGGTGATGGCAGCGGCCGCAACGGCAGAAGGCCGACGCGCCGTGTTGGCCGAAATCTGCGAAGCTTTCGGTGAGGGTCCTGGTGTCGTCGTGTTCAAGCATGCTTACGAAGACACCGCCGTCATCGACCGCGCCAGCACGATCTTCGACGCGATCATCGAGGAACAGCACCGCACCGCGAGCGGCGGCGGCGATCACTTCGCCAAGCCCGGCGCCAACGACCGCATCTGGAATTCGCTGGAAAAACATTGTCTCGCCGATCCGGCAAATTTCGCCGAATATTACGGCAACGCCATTATCGCGCTGGCCAGCGAAGCCTGGCTCGGTCCGAGCTACCAGATGACGGCGCAGGTCAACCGCGTCAATCCGGGTGGTGCGGCGCAGTCGGCGCACCGCGATTACCATCTCGGCTTTCAGTCCTCAACGGTGATCGAACAGTTCCCGGCGCATGTGCACCGGCTCTCGCCGGTGCTGACGCTACAGGGTGCGGTCGCCCATTGCGACATGCCGCTCGAAAGCGGTCCGACACTCTTCCTGCCGTACAGCCAGACCTATGTGCCGGGCTATCTCGCGCTGAAGCGGCAGGAGTTCCGGGATTATTTCGAGAGGAACCATGTCCAGCTGCCGCTCGAAAAAGGCGACGTCGTCTTCTTCAATCCCGCCCTCTTCCATGCCGCCGGCACCAACCGCTCGGCCGACATCAAGCGTGTCGCCAACCTCCTGCAGGTCTCCTCCGCCTTCGGCCGGGCAATGGAAACCGTCAACCGCGAAAGGATGAGCGTCAGGCTGTTTCCCGCGTTGAAGATTTTGCAGGGCAGGCTCTCGCTTGACGAAATCGCCAACGCCGTCGCCGCCTGCGCCGAGGGCTACTCCTTCCCGACCAATCTCGACCGCGACCCGCCGCTTGGCGGACTGGCGCCGAAGACACAGGCGCAGTTGATGCATGAGGCGCTGAAGGAAGGCTGGAGCGATGAAGTCTTTACGGCAGCACTTGCCGAGCAGGCGCAGAAGAAGTTGAGCTGATTTGGAGCTCGAGCCTCTTGCATCGGCACTGAGATAAAAGCGTCCCGCACCCGCGGGAGGCTATTCGCGCATCATCACAATGGAGGAACCACATGAGCACCGACCACGGCCGGCTCGACGGCAAGATCGCCATCGTCACCGGCGGCACGCAAGGATTGGGCGCGACCATCGCCCGCCTCTTCGCCGAACGCGGCGCCGAAGGCATCGTCATCTGCGGCCGCAACGAAGCCAAGGGCAAGGCAAAGGCGGCGGAGATTTCGGCCGCGACTGGCGCCCGGATCGTCTACGTCAAAGCCGACCTCGGCAAGGTCGAAGATGCACAGCATGTCGTGCGCGCCTGTGACGAGACCTTCGGCCGTGTCGATGCGCTGGTCAATGCCGCCGCCATCACCGATCGCGGCACCATCCTCGATACCAGCCCCGAGCTCTTCGACGCCATGTTCGCCGTCAATGTGCGCGCGCCGTTTTTCCTGATGCAGGAAGCGGTGAAGGTCATGCGCCGTGAAAAGATCGAGGGCACGATCGTCAATATCGGTTCGATGTCAGCCAAAGCAGGCCAGCCCTTCATCGCCGCCTATTGCGCCTCCAAGGGCGCGCTGGAAACGCTGACGAAGAACACTGCCTACGCGCTCCTGCGCAACCGCATCCGCGTCAACGGTCTGAACATCGGCTGGATGGCCTCCGAAGGCGAAGACCGGATCCAGCGCGAATATCACGGCGCACCTGCCGACTGGCTGGAGAAGGCGGCGGCAAGCCAGCCCTTCGGCCGCCTCGTCGATCCGCACGAGGTGGCGCGCGCCTGCGCTTACCTGTCGTCTTCCGAATCCGGCCTGATGACCGGCTCGGTCATCTGCTTCGACCAGTCGATCTGGGGCGCTTATGACGGTTCGCCGCATCCGGTCGCGGCCGTCTGACGAAACCAGAGCCCGGCAATTCCGTCGCCGGGCTCTGGCACCTCCAGGTTTTTGCCGCTAGGAAAAGAACGGCAGCATTCAGGGAGGAACTGGCATGGGCGACAATCCGATTTATGAGATCCGCGACGAACGCTTCGGTGCAATGGTCATCGGCAGCGCCGGCCTCGAGGAGCTTTATTCCGGCTGCCGCTGGACGGAAGGCCCGGTCTGGTTTTCCGACCTGAACTGCCTTCTCTGGAGCGATATCCCGAATGAACGCATGATGCGCTGGACACCGGATGGTACGGTCTCCGTCTTCCGCTCGCCGTCCAACTACGTCAACGGCAATACCCGCGACCGGCAGGGCCGGCTGGTCTCCTGCGAACATGGCGGCCGCCGCGTCACCCGCACCGAGACGGACGGCACCATCACCGTTCTCGCCGACAGCTACCGGGGCAAGCGGCTGAACTCGCCGAACGACGTCGTCGTGCACTCCGACGGCGGGGTCTGGTTCACCGATCCGACCTACGGCATCCTGTCGGATTACGAGGGCCACAAGGCCGAGCCCGAGCAGCCCACGCGCAACGTCTACCGGATCGATCCGACAAGCGGCGCGATCGACGCCGTCGTCGAGGATTTCATCCAGCCGAACGGCCTTGCCTTCTCGCCCGATGAGACGAAGCTTTATATTGCCGATTCCGGCTCCGCAAAACATGACGTGCCGCGCCATATCCGCGTTTTCGACGTCATCGACGGCAGGACGCTTGCCAACAGCCGCTATTTCTGCAGCCTCGATGTTGGCCATCCCGACGGTTTCCGTTTCGATGTCTCCGGCAATCTCTGGACGAGTGCCTCCGACGGCGTGCACTGCTTTTCGCCCGAGGGAGCGTTGCTCGGCAAGATCAGGGTGCCGCAGACGGTGTCCAACCTCACCTTCGGCGGCCCCAAGAAGAACCGGCTCTTCATCACCGCAACGCGTTCGGTCTATTCGATTTATATCAAGACGACCGGCGCACAATATCCATAGATCAGGCCTTCGGTCTATCGGGGCGGCCGTGCAGCGGCTCGGCTCGATGCCAGTTTTCCAGGATGCGGCCATCGGTGTGTTTCTGCCGCGCCCAGCGGACGCCGTTCGAGATCACCCTATGCACGGTCTTGTCGTGATAGATCGGGTAGGTCTCGTGGCCGGGGCTGAAGAAGAAGATGCGCCCGCGCCCGCGCTGGAAGGTGCAGCCGCTGCGGAACACCTCGCCGCCGGCCGCGTTATAGTGACAGGAATGACGTTCATCTTCGGCGAGCCGATGAAGGTCGCGACGAATTCGTTGTCCGGCTCATGATAGAGCGACATCGGCGCACCCGCCTGCGCTACCACGCCCTTGTTCAGCACGACGATGCGGTCGGCCATCGTCATCGCTTCCACCTGGTCGTGAGTGACGTAGACGACCGTCGCCTTCAGTTCGCGGTGCAGGCGTTGCAACTCAGCGCGCATCTGCACGCGCAGCGCCGAATCGAGGTTCGACAGCGGCTCGTCGAAGAGGATCAGCGCCGGCTTCTTGATGATGGCGCGGCCGATCGCGACGCGCTGGCGCTGGCCGCCGGAAAGAGCGGCCGGGCGGCGGTCGAGATAGTCGGTGAGCTGCAGGATCTCGGCAACACCCTCCACTTGCCGGCGGATCTCTGCCTCCGGCACCTTCTTCAGGCTGAGCGAGAAGCCGATGTTTTCGGCAACGCTCATATGCGGATAGAGCGCATAGGACTGGAACACCATGGCGATGCCACGTTTGTCGGGCGGCACGTCGTTGATGCGCTTACCGTTGAGGATGAGGTCGCCATCGTCGATGCCTTCGAGGCCGGCGATCATCCGCAGCAGCGTGGACTTGCCGCAGCCGGACGGACCGACGAAGACCGCGAATTCGCCGTCTTCCACGGTGATGTCGACGCCCTTGATGACCTCGAGCGCGCCGTAGAATTTGCGAACGTTTCTGAGATTGATCATTTGTTTCTCTTTCTTGATCTCAGCCCTTCACGCCGCCCGAAAATGTCTGGACGAGGAAGCGCCGCGCAAAACCGAAGGCGACGACGGCAGGCAGCAGGTAGATGAATGCCAGCGCCGTCAGCAGGCCGTAATCGATCTCATTGATGCGCAGAAAGGCGCGAAAGAGACCGAGCGGCAGCGTCTGCAACTCCGGCGACGACAGGAGGATCAGCGGCAGCAGGAAATCACCCCAGGCCGACATGAAGGCGAAAAGCCCGGCCGCAGCCAGCCCCGGCAGCGCCAGCGGGATCAACACCCGGCGGATGCGCTGTAACAGTGTTGCCCCGTCCATCAGCGCCGCCTCCTCGTAGTCCCTCGGCAGCCCGTCGAAGAAGGTCTTCATGATCCAGAGCGCCAGCGGCAACTGCATCGTCGCAAGCACCAGGATCAGCCCGAGATAACCGTCGATGAAACCGGTCCAGCGCATGATATCGCGGGCATAGCTGCCGAAGATCGGCCTAAGCACCGCCGCTTCCGCGTTGTTCAGCGTCAGCAGGAATTTGTAGAGCGGCACGACGAGCGCCGTCGGCGGCAGTACCCGGATAAGCAGGATCGCGTAGAGGAACGGCAGCTTCCACCAGGCCCGGGTGCGCGATAGCGCATAGCCGCCAAGTCCGGAAAGCACCATGACGAGCAGCGTCGCGCCGCCGACCACGAACAGCGAGTTGAACAGCCACTTCGCCCCGTCCTCCTTGGTGAAGACCCTGATATAGTTGGCGAAGGTCCATTGCTCCGGCCAATGCAGGAAGAGCTGCGCATTGCCGTCGAACGAGGCGATCAGCACCCAGAAGAAGGGTACCGCGCAGAAGATCGAGATCAGCGACAGCGTCGCATAGGCAATGAGGTCGGACCGACCCCTATTTGCAGTTTCGCTCGGGGAAACGACGGCCATGTCAGACCTCCACCTTCATGGCCCGGACATAGGCGATGCCTAATATCAGCGAGATGACGAGCGCGACGACGGCGACCGCAGCACCGTAGCCCAGCTGGAACGCAGTGAAGGACTGGTTGTAGATATAGATGCTGACCACCTCGGTCGCCCCGCCCGGTCCGCCGCGCGTCAGCGCATAGACGAGGCCGAAGACGGCAATGGTGGAGACGGCCGAGATCAGCATGTAGAGCAGGATTGTCGGCATCATCAGCGGCAGGGTGATGCGGCGGAACATCTGCGATGGTGTGGCGCCGTCCATGCGCGCCGCCTCGTAGATTTCCGCCGGGATGGTGCTGAGGCCGGCCGTTAACAGGATCATCGCCGTGGCGATGCCACGCCAGGTGTTGACGACAATGATCATCGACAGCGGGAAGACCTGCAGCCAGTCGGCCGGCGTGATGCCGAAGAAGCTGACGATGCGGCTGAGTGTGGCATTGTCGCCGCCCGCCAGCATCGAGATCCACATGAAACCGGCGACGACTTCAGGGGCCGCGTTCGGCAACAGGATGATCGACGAGAACACCCGCCGAAAGCGGATCGGGCGGCGCAGCGCAATTGCCGAGATCAGCCCGAGCACGAACTGGCCGATCACCGCCGAACCGATGACGAAGACGAAGGTGACGAACAGCGAATTCCAGAACTTCGCGTCGTTGAAGAGCCGCGTGTAATTCCTGAGACCGACGAAGCGGGGCCGAAGAGCCGCGGCCCCGGTCAGCGCCTCGTTGGTGAAACTCAGATAGATCGAATAGAGGGCCGGATAGATGACGAAGGCCAGAAGCAGCACCAGCGAGGGCAGCAGGATCAGCAGCCATTGCCGCTCGGCGCGCTTTTCATGAGAGTTTCGGGCCATGGAAGCTCACAACCTTATCGGCTTATCGAATGAAAGCGGGAAGACGCGGGCGATGGTGCCGCGTCCCCGTCCTGGCGGAAGAGAGGGTGCCGGACCTTACTTGACCATGTCGTCGCCGAGCGTTTCCTTGACGTAATCGACGAGGATCTTCTGGGCGCCGGCAGCATCGGTTTCTTTGCGCAGCAGCGCTTCGGTAGCCCGCGCCACACCTTCCGAAACCGTGCCGAAACCGGAGGCCTGCTTCAGGAACACGCCGTTCCCGGCCGCCGCATGGATTGGAACCAGTTCCGTCAGCTTCTGGAACTCGGCATTATCAGCCGCACCCTTGCTGGCCGGGATATTGCCGATACGGGCGGCGTAGGAAACCTGCGTCTCGATCGAGCCGATCTCCATCAGCGCCTTGATCGCAAGCTCGGTATTGGCCGACTTGGAATTGACGGCCCACGGCGCAGCGAGGTTGGCAAGTACGTACTGGCCGCTGCTCTGGCCGGGAACGGTCCAGGTGCCGACCACCTTCGTCACTTCAGGGATCGGATTCTTGCTTTCGCGACCCCAGTCGAAAATATAGCACCAGGAGCCGCAGGTGGTCGCGACGAGCTTGCCGGCCGGGAACATCTGGTACTTCGGCACGACCCAGGGCTCGGGTCCGAGCAGTGGCTGGGTCGGCATCAGATCCTTGTCGATCAGTTCCTTGTAGACGCCGAAGACATCCTTGATGCCTTCGCCATTCAGATCGAGCTTGCCGTCGGCATCGACGAGCTGCGGCGTCTTGGAACCGACGAGCAGATGCTGGAAGCCTTCGTCGAAGGCGCCGCTTCCCCAGGAGACGCCAGCCGGGAAGAGCAGGCCGTAGGCGCCGGTCTTCTGCTTGATTTCGGCCGCGCGGTCGAGAAGCTCCTGCCAGGTCTTCGGCTGTTCGGTCGAGATGCCGGCCTTTTCGAGAACATCCTTGCGATAATAGATTTCCTGGATGCCGAGCATGAACGGCATCACATAGGTTTCACCATCCGGGCTGACGGCAAGCTCCTTGGCAACGTCATAGAGGTTGGCGTAGCCATCCCAAGCCTTGAACTCCTTGGTAACAGGCGCGAGGTAGCCGGCTTCCACCATGTCGGCGACCGCAGCCGTGGTCGGGATGGAAAAGAGGTCGGGCGCGTTGCCGGCGCCGAGCTCCGTCAGAAGTTTGGTCAGGTAATCCTTGTCGGGCGCCGGATATTCGATGACCTCGACGGTGACGCCATATTTCTTTTCGATCCGCTCGACCGTCGACTTCATCGCGTCGATGCCGGCCTGACCGTGATTCGCAATGCGGATTGTTTCAGCCTGCGCCAGCGTCGAAACCGCGCTCAGCAGAACGGCGTACAGGCCGCCAAGAACCATCTTCTTCAATTGAAGTCCTCCCTTTTTTACAGACACGGCGCCCTCCAGCACCGGTTGCGAAAATGTACACGCATTCCAAACACTGACAAGATGGTTTTTGAAATGATTCGAATGCGAGTTTTAATATACTGATATTGCTTATCTATATAGATATTGCCATCCCTATATCGTTTGTGTAATCGTGTGCACAATGCATTCAGGGAGGAGTTTTCATGACTAGGAAATTGCGCCTCGGCGTCATTGGCGCTGGCTTGAAGGCGGCGGAATATGCCGAGAGCTGGGTCAAGATGCCGGAGATCGAATTTGCTGCACTCGCCGACACCATGGCGGCTTCACGCCAGCGCCTGATCGACGTCTGCCTCGCCGCCGGCGCACCACAACCGAAGAGCTTCGAGGATTATCGCCGGATGCTCGCGGAATGCCGGGGCGAACTCGACATCGTCTACGTCTCTACCCCGCATGCCTTCCATGCCGAGCAGGCAACCGCCGTTGCCGAGGCCGGCCTCGACCTCTTCCTGGAAAAACCGATGGTGACGACGGTCGCCGAGGCCGAGAGGCTGATCGCCGCGCAGAAAAAGAGCGGCGTCACCATCGTCACCGCCTTCCAGGGCGGCCTCTCGCCGTTGGTGCTCGACACGCGCCGGCGGGCTCTCGCCGGCGAATTCGGCGAGTTGATCGCCATATCCGGCATGATTTGGGAAAGCTGGTCGTCCAATTACGACGGCCATTGGAAGCAGCAGCCTGATATCTCCGGCGGCGGCTTCATGTTCGATACCGGCGCCCATATGATGAACACCGTCTGCCTGCTCGCCAATTCGGATTTCGACAGTGTGTCGGCCTATATGAACAACCACGGCAGACGGGTCGATATCGCCACCGCCGTCTCCGCCCGCCTGAAAAGCGGCGCGCTGGCGACATTGACGGCCGCCGGCGAAGGCCCTCCGGGCTGCGCCTCCTACATCACCTTCTTTTATTCAAAGGCGATCGTGCGCATCGACGCCTGGGGCGGCTGGCGCGAGATCAGTGTCGGGCGCACCGCCGAGCCGCGCGAGGAGGCCGAGATTCTCGGTAATCCGATGAAGAATTTCCTCGCCATTCGCGAGGGAAAGATGGAAAACTCCGGCTCCGTTGAAATGGGCCTCAGATTCGCTAGGCTATGGGATGCAATCAAGGAATCGGCAGCGGCCGACGGCGCTTCCGTCAGGATCGTCGCCCAATAGGCGCTGAAGATGAGCGGTATGAGCAGACGGCGGATCACATCGAAGGAACTGGCGAAACTCGCCGGCGTCTCCTCCGCCACCATTTCCCGCGCCTTCTCGCCGGATTCACGCATCGGCAGCGCGACCCGCGACCGCATCCTCGCCGTCGCCCGTGAACATGGCTACCAGCCGAACGCGATCGCCCGCTCGCTGAACAACCAGCGCTCACGCCTCGTCGCCCTGGTCGTCAATGCGATCGGCAACCCTTGCGAGGCTGAGGAGCAGCAGCTTCTCGTCCACCGCCTGCAGGCCAGACAATTGCTGCCGATTATCCTCTGCTGTGCCGATCATTCCGACCGGTTGCAGCTGATGCGCCTTGCCTCCACCTATCAGGTCGATCACGTCGTCGTCTTCTCCGACATGGTGTCGATGCAGGATGCTGTCGACATCTTCCACACGACCAAGCCGATCATCGTCTCCTTCGAGCCGCTCGACAACGAAAACGTCTCCAGCATCCGCATCGACGGAGCGCAGGCCGCCGACGAGATCATCGACAAGATCGTCCGCGACGGTAAGAAGCGCTTCGCCTACCTCTCCGGCACCAATTCCAGCTGGATCGACAAGCTCAGGCGCAAATGGTTCGCCGATGCGCTGACCAAGCGCGGCCTCGCCTTCGAGACGCAGGCCTTCGGCGATTATTCTTATGATTCCGGCTTCAAAGAAGCCGTGCTCCTGCTGCACCGTGACAAGGTCGACGCCATCATCTGTGGCAACGATGTTATGGCGATCGGTGCGCGCGATGCAGCCCGCCGGGTGCTCGGCAAGAACACCCCTGATGATATCGCCATCGTCGGCCAGGACGGCATTGCCATGGCCGCCTGGGATTGCAACGACCTCACCACGCTGAGCCTAGACCACGTCGCCTTCATCGATGCCGTCGTCGAATTGATCGAACGCCATGACGCCGAGATCGAAGGCCCGCACAGCATCACGCTCACCTGCACCGCCCGCTGGGGCTCGACTGCCTGATGCATGTCGCCTGGAAGTGTACAGCGGTTCCGGGATGACGACATGCATGAAAAAAGCTAAAGCCCGTCGCATGAATCAAGTTCGCTGTGACGTGCTTTAGCGGCTCGCTCATCCATTGCATCAAGGAGGAATACCGATGACCCGATTTTCACGCGCCGAGAGGCGCCGCAATGTCCCTGATGCCGCAATCTGGAGAGCCTGAAATGCGTTCCGTCGTTTCCTTCAATGAAGGCTGGAGTTTCCACGAGGGCTTCGGCCAGCGCCTGCTCGAAACTTTCGATGCCGCCAAGTCGGTCAGCCTGCCGCATACCGCCGTCGAACTGCCCTTCAGCTATTTCGACGAGACCAGCTATCAGCGCGCCTTCACCTATCAGAAGGTGCTGCGCTGGCTGCCGGAATTCGAGGGCCGCGAAGTCTCGCTCGTCTTCGACGCCGCCATGGCCGACAGCGTCGTCTATCTGAACGGCGAGGAAATCATTGCCCATAAGGACGGCTACACCCCCTTCGAGGCCCGCCTCACCGGCAAGCTCGCCAAGGGCGAGAACCTCGTCACCGTCAAGATCGACGGCAGCGAAAATCCTGACATTCCGCCTTTCGGCGGCCGCATCGATTATCTGACCTATGCCGGCATCTACCGCGATGTCTGGCTGAAGGTCACCGACCCGGTCTCGATCCGCAATCTCAAGATCGAAACCACAGACGTTCTCGACCCGGAGAAATCGGCGACCATACGCGTCGATATCGCCAATCCCGAGGGCCGCAGCTTCTCGGCGACGGTCACCGCCACGCTGAAACAGGCCGACGGCACGGTGGTCGCCACTGCCGCAACCGAAACGATCGGCGACAGCACTAGGCTTTCCTTCGGCGGCCTCACCGGCATCGCCCTCTGGGACATCACCGATCCCACGCTCTATGACGTCACCGTCGAGCTCAGGACCGAACATGGCTCCGACCGTCTCTCCACACGGTTCGGCTTCCGCACCGCCGAATTCACGCCGGAAGGTTTCCTCCTCAACGGCAAGCCACTGAAGCTGCGCGGCCTCAACCGCCACCAGGCCTTCCCCTATGTCGGTTATGCCGCCGGCCGTTCCGCCCAGGAGCGCGACGCCGACATCATGAAGACGGTGCTGAAGTGCAATATCGTCCGCACCTCGCATTATCCGCAGTCGAAATGGTTCCTCGACCGATGCGACACGATCGGTCTGCTGGTTTTCGAGGAGATCCCCGGCTGGCAGCATATCGGCGATGCCGACTGGCAGCAGGAATCGATCGAAAACGTCCGCCGCATGATTGAGCGCGACTGGAACCACCCCTCGATCATCATCTGGGGCGTGCGCATCAACGAATCGCAGGATAGTCACGATTTCTACGCCGAGACCAACCGTCTCGCTCGCGAACTCGACAGCACCCGCCAGACCGGCGGCGTGCGTTATCTCACCGAGAGCGAACTGCTCGAAGACGTCTATACGATGAACGACTTCATCCTCGGCAACGAGGAACTGCCGGGCGCCAACCGCCCGCGCACCGCGCTGCGCGGCCAGCAGGAAAATACCGGACTGTCGCACAAGGTGCCGTACCTCATTACCGAGTTCAACGGCCACATGCACCCGACGAAGATTTATGACCAGGAGCAGCGTCAGGCCGAGCATGTGCGCCGTCACCTGGAGGTGCTGAATGCCGCCTATGGCGATCCTGATATCTCCGGCGCTATCGGCTGGTGCATGTTCGATTACAACACCCACAAGGATTTCGGCTCCGGCGACCGCATCTGCTATCACGGCGTCATGGACATGTTCCGCGAGCCGAAATTCGCGGCCTATGCCTATATCAGCCAGTGCGACCCTTCCGAGGAGATCGTCATGAAGCCGGCGACCTTCTGGGCGCGCGGCGAACGCAATATTGGCGGCGTGCTGCCGCTGATCATCCTGACCAACTGCGACGAGGTGGAGCTGCGATATGGCGCGCTCAGCAAGCGCATCGGTCCAGATCGCGAGAATTATCCGCATCTGCCGCATCCGCCCGTCGTGCTCGACCATCGTCATTTCACTGCCGACGAGCTCGGCACCTGGGGTCTCGAATGGATCGACGGCACCTTCACCGGCTATATCGGCGGCGAGCCGGTGGCCAGCCTGACGCTGGCGGCCGATCCATTGCCGACGACCCTGGAGGTCGTTGCCGATAGCAACACGCTGAAAGCCCGTGAACGCGACAGCACACGCGTCATCATCCGCGCCCTCGACCAGCGCGGCCAGCGCCTGCCCTTCATGAACGACAGCATTTCGCTGAAGGTGCACGGCCCGGCAAGGATCGTCGGTCCGACCAACGTGCCGCTCCAGGGCGGCACCGCCGGCTTCTGGCTGGAGGCGACGGGGTTCACGGGCGAGATCACCGTCGAAGCGGTTTCGACGCGTTTCGCGCCGGTGTCGCTCAGCGTGACGGCTGCCTAGCGCATAACCCCGAAAATCGAAATCGATTTTCGGAAAGGATTATGTGCAAACTCAAAGTGTTAGAACGTCCTTAGCGCGTCTTATAGACGCGCGGCGCTCTAATGACTGTTACGAAATCCTGAGCTGGCTCTCGGGATCGAAGAACACGGCCTTATCGAGATTGAAGGCGAGACGGGTGTTTTGTCCTGGAGCGATGCCGGTATCGGCGCGCAGGCGGGCGACGACGGATTTGCCGCCGAGCTTGGTGACGGCGAAGGTGTCGGAGCCGGCCGGCTCGACCACCTCGATCAGGCAATCACCCTCGGTCAGCGAGCGCGCCTTGCGGTCGGCGCCATCGGGATCGGTCAAGGCCTCCGGCCGGATGCCGAAGATCACCTGTCTGCCGGTATAGGCGGTCAGGCCATCATTGCCTGCGATGACCGGGAGCCTCAGCGGGGCGGCATTCGGCCGCTCCAGCGAGACGTCGAGCCCGCCGGCGCCGTTCTCGACGGTGGCGGTCAAGAGGTTCATTGCCGGCGATCCCATGAAGTCGGCGACGAAGATGTTGGAGGGGCTGTTATAGATCTCGGCCGGCGTGCCGAACTGCTGCAGCACGCCATCCTTCAGCACGGCGATCTTGGTCGCCAGGGTCATCGCCTCGATCTGGTCATGGGTGACATAGACGAAGGTGGTGCCCATGCGCTGATGCAGCCGCTTGATCTCGGTGCGC
>NZ_JALBGX010000016.1:0-92140 GCF_023006465.1 Rhizobium sp. PRIMUS64
GCCCTTGGATTTGGCGAAGGCGAGGAATTCGGCGCGGGTGGCGGTGGGGGCGCAACCGAGGGCGGCGGCCACCATGCTGCCGGAAAGGAAATAGGTGATGACGTGCCGGCCGAATTGGCGGCGACGAAACGCGGATCGGAGGAGCGCATGACCGGTTCGGGGAATTCCACGCCGGCATAGGTGTCGTCGACCGTCAGATGAATTTCGGAGCCGTTCTCATCCTCATCGGCGCCGTAGACCGGCGGCAGGGATGCGGAAATCGCCTTGCCGGCGCCGGGCTCATTGCTTTCGATGATCTGGCGGATGGAGGCCAGAATTTCTTCCATGGACGGTTCACGCGCTACACTTGGCTGAGCCATTTCTATCCCCGTTATCCCAAAACAACGACCGGATGGTGTGGAGCATTCATCCGAATCACCACGACCTTAGAATACCCCAGGCGTGAAAAAAATCATCGCGAATCAAATGAATGCCGCCATGCACAGTTTTGTTACCCAATGTTTGCCACCCGCAAAGCCTGTCGCGATTTTGCTGCGGCGACATCCATGAAACAGAACTTGAAGCGCACGGCCTCTATCCAGTCCGCCGTGGTCGCGTCAGCGTAAATGATGTTTGTGAAGGCTTTCCAGCGGCATTGATAAAAAACGGGCGCCGATGGCGCCCGTCGCTGAATTTCGTCGATAAGAACGATGTCAGAAAACGAATTCACGCGCCTTGGCGAAACCCGGCAGCGGCTTGACCGAGGCATTGAAGAAGACATTTTCCGAAACAGCGCCGCGCTCGGCGACGAAGACCTTGGCGCGGGCAGCATTGCCGTAACCTTCGACCGTGATCAGACGGCCACCATCGCGCAATTGACCGAGAAGAGTTGCCGGAACCTCTTCGACGGCGCCGTTGACGAAGATCAGGTCATAGGGAGCGCCGGCAGCGTAGCCATTTTCGAGCGGGCCGGTCACAACTTCGACCTTGGCGTATCCGGCAAGCTGCGTCTTCGCCTCGGCGGCGAGCGCCTCGTCGCATTCGAGCGCGATGACGGAGCCTGCAATGATCGACAGCAGCGCCGATGTGTAACCCGTGCCGCAACCGACTTCGAGTACGAAATCATCCTTGGTGATCGCGGCCAGCTGCAGCAGCTTGGCGAGTGGCGACGCCTCCATCAGGAAGCGTGCCGGCTTTCCCGGTGCGGCGGCTGAGATCTCGACATCGTTGTCGATATAAGCCAGCAGCTTCGCCTTCTCCGGCACGAAAGTCTCACGCGGCACCGTGAGAAACGCCGTCAGCACGGAATGCGAGGTAACGTCCGTCGTGCGAACCTGGGTATCGACCATCTTTGCGCGCGCTGCTTCGAAATCCATCATGTCCTCTCGCTCTTAAAAAGCGGTTCCTGTCCCTCGTCTCTTAATCTCCACCACGGATGCTTTCAAGGCTTGGCAGCCGCAGGCGGAAAGAATCCGGCCGGCGCCTCTTCCGTGCCACAGGAGACAGGATGGACGCTGCAACTCCAGCGTGGAACCTTCCGCCCCTTCATGTTATGATTTGCAACGGAGGAAATAGGAGGAGCAGGCCATGTCTGCGATTTTCGAATATTTCACGCTGTTCGATTTTTTCATCGTCGCAGCGCTGATTGGCATATTCTGCTGCGGGCTGCTGGACGGCGAAACGACCTGGAGGCGATAGGGCGCCGAAGCGCATTCGGAGATATCCCCCGCATCGCGGCTGCGGCAATTCATGTCGGCGGGCGCAGGTCTGACATGCGTTCTTTCCCTTTGAAATCCAGCCTTCGACAGCCGCATGCGCATTAACGTTACATCAACCATTTTATTGCTGCGCCCTCGCCTTCCGCTATGGGTGTGCGCATGCAAACCTTTCTGATCCAATCGCGCGGCGTAGAAGCGCTTCACTACAACGCCGATGCCCGCCTGCTGCTGATCAAATACAGCAGCGGCGACATTCGCAGCTTCACCCGCATTTCGCCGCAGGGCATGCGACGGCTGCTCGGCGCCGGCCCCGAAATCGATGACGGGCCTGAACTGAGCGATCTGGAATATCAGGCGGAAATCCGCAAGGGCGGCCTGAGGGCGCTCTACCGACTCACGGGAATCAATCCGTCACAGTTGGATTTTTCGCCCGGCCAGCGGATCTGGTAGCATCGCAAAGGCCGATGCCGACCGCTGCGCCAGCGGCGTTTCACATTGATTCTATCATGTGGAAGAATGTTGGAGGCCTCGCCCGGAATTGAACCGGGGTACAAGGATTTGCAGTCCTCTGCGTCACCACTCCGCCACGAGGCCTCACGCGCTCGTTATCTGAGCCGTGGCGAGCGTTTAGAATGATCGTAAGGAAATCGCAAGAGGGCATTTCGGAAAAACGCCATTCCGCAGCTGCTGAAACGAGCATTTTTCCATCCCCAAACGGAGTGGGCGCAGGCTGGAATTTTCACGGCCGTGACGATGCCCCATTTCCTGCCAATGATTGCATTTGAAGCAAATTCTTGACTTGACTTCGATCATCGTCCGGGCCTCAATTATCCTCGGGAGGGTATAGGAGCTTGCGATGGATTGGGCTGCCCTCAAATCGAAGCACGTGCATGCGGCATTCGATGCCGAAACCCGGGATCTGCATGTAAAATTCCCAGGTTCTCCGCCGGTGAAACATGCAAATATTCCGCTGCACGTCTACCAGAACCTGCTGGAAACGGATGATCCGCACTTCTATTACAAATACTATATAGCGCCGTCTCGCGTATCACCGGGCCGCCGACAACCGGTCTCCGTGGCATCCTACGCAGTAAAGCTCGTCCTTCTCCTTGCCGCTTGCAGCTTGTTGCTGGCGACCAGCCTCGATCCGGACCATGGCGGGGTTTTCGAGGAAAGCGAACTCAGATCCAACTAGACGCGAATCTGGATGAGCTGCGCCCCCAGCCCAATCTCCGGGCCTGCGACAAGGCGGCTGGTTCCGGCGTCGAAATTGTCGCTCCTGTTCTGAGAACGGTAGCGCCGATTGTCCCGCTCGCGGTCGTTCCCCCCGTCGCGCTCATTCCGGCCGTTGAAATTGCGATAGTTTCGAGGTCCGCTATTGCCGCCTTGGCCGTGATCGACCACGCAGCCTTCAGGACGGCGACAGATGCCGCGAGCGTCAAAACCGCCGCTGTCTACTTGGGCCTCGGCGGAAATGGCTGAGAGAACAGCCGCTGCCGACAGGGCGACAACAAAAAATGCCTTCATTTCCTCACCCGGACCATCGTGACGCAATTTTGCGTTTTACATTCGATAAACCACGAAAGCGAAAAGCGATCCACAGTTCCACACCCCTTGCCCATCAGCCAGCCGGGTTTCGCCGCCTGTGCCACCAGACAGCCAGCCGCCGCCGAAGCCGGCGCGCGAACGGCAGATCATGCGAGAGCACCAGGAAGCCGAGCGGCAGCATCCAGAAGCCGAGAATGGGCAAGAAACCCAGCAAGCCGCAGAAAATGAGGGCCACGCCGAGTGCCATCCGCGCGATGCGCGAGCGTGGCATGCCGATGCTGAAGGAGCCGAGCACAAGCCTGCCGCTTGCATGATCGATGCCGAAGCGCCGTGCCCGCGTCTTGCGCTTTTCGCCACCACTTGTCTCACTGCGATCATTCACATTTGTCATTCCCAAGAGATGGGCGCAGGCACCCCAAATACAAGTTCATTTCATTTTTTTGAAAAAACCGCTTGGCAAATCGGGAAAGCGTTTGTATTAGCCCACTCACACCGCGCCAAGCAGTGATCCCTGGTAGCTCAGCGGTAGAGCATTCGACTGTTAATCGACAGGTCGCCGGTTCGAATCCGGCCCGGGGAGCCATTTTCAAGTAATCGCCTGTTTCGTTGATAAATCCGAAAGCAGGCGTTTTCTTCCCCACTTTCCCTCCCGCTTTTGAATGCTCCCAAGGGCTTTTCGCGTTGGGCATCGCGGACAACGCGCTTTTTACGACGGATAGGCATTCGCTGGCCAACCAACCGGCGGCGGTGTAAAGCAAACGTCATGGCGCTAGATCCTGAAAAAGCATTTTTAGATTACAGTGCGGCGGACTGCAGCGTGCAGTTCTGGACCGCCAACGCACCGGCCGTGCAATTCACCTCTTTGGAAGCCGCCGTCAGATTCGCAAAAGACCATGGCGGCAGGTGGGAAGAGATTGAGATAACAGTGCATCTGCCGCGCGAGGACATCGTATTCGCCACCGGTAAAGTGCATCAGCTCATTGACGCTTTGCCAGGTGATCTCCGGAAAAAACGGTAATGAGGTGGATTGGCCGTCAATAGAACCGGCTGGCGCGCTGCCGGGCCGTCTTGGCCAATTTTCGAAAAGTATCTTGAACTTTCAATAGACGCTTTTTCTGTTCAGCTCAAAGCATCAGCTTGCCTCGCTCGGACCACGCCCGCAGCTCGCGGTCATGCAGCGAAACACATACTCTCGCCACAGCACCTGGATAAGATCACGGTCATGGCTCTCAGTATGGCGATAGGTATCGGCGCGGCAGTCGGCCCGATACTGTTTGATGATGCCGCGATCGGCATCACATTCCGTGTCGCGATCGGCGCTGCCGTCGGGGCTGCCATCAAACAGAAATGACGGCTTACTGAACGCCTGCCTGACGCTCCGCCAGATCCGGTTTGCTTGTACGGGCAAAGAGACGACCGCCTCTAGTAGCTGCACGAACGGCCGTCGCCGGGTCGGAACCCATCGGCGCAGGCCGGGTTCATTGAATCTCCCGGCTGATATCCTGATGCCGTGCCATAGGAATTCGGTGGCGTCGAGCAGGCCGAGATGATGGCGGCAAGACTGATTGCCCCGGCTGCTACAAATGCCCGAAATTTCTTCATCGATGCCTCTCCAGTTTGGCTGTGATCGAGTGACGGGAGCTTCTGCTCTCTCCTGCCAAGATCACCTTGCCCCTCAAGATATGGCGCTGTCTTCGCCGGACGTCAGCTCCGAACGCGCAAGATTCTTATCGATCTCGATTAGCTCCGTATGAAGATTGTCGATGACCAAGCCGGCCGGGAACAAAGACCGTGGTTCAAAGTTGAGTGGCATCAACCACGTATCGTCAGTTTCTGACAGGAGGTCTTTCATGGGTCGCGGTATTCTGCTTTGGCTGCTTGGTGTTCCACTGCCGATCATCATCCTTCTTGCTCTGTTTATGCGATAGGGACGGATCATGTCGGTTTCAATGACAGGTTCCGGAGAGATTGCTACTCCGGTCGAATCCTCCAAATCCGCCATGACATGGGGGCCCATCTTCGGAGGCGCCGCTGCTGCCATCGGCGTGACCCTCATTCTTTTGCTGCTTGGATCCGGGGTTGGGTTGACGATGGTGTCGCCCTGGTCGGGGCAAAGCAGCTCGCTCGGCACGGTCGGGGTGACGGCGGCGATCTGGCTCGTTGTCGTGCAATGGCTCTCCTCCGGGCTTGGCGGCTATATCACCGGCCGGCTGCGCACGAAGTGGGCGGCTGTCCACACCGACGAGGTATTCTTCCGCGACACGGCGCATGGCTTCATCAGCTGGGCGCTGGCGACGATTTTCCTCGCCGGATTTTTAGCCTCGTCGCTGACCTCTCTTGCCGGTGCGGGCGCACAAGCCGTCGGCTCGGCGGCCACCGCCGCAGGTACGGCGGCGGCGTCGACGGCATCGGCCGCGGATCTGCCCACCGCCTATTTTACCGACGCTTTGCTGCGTCCTGAACAGGCCCGTGCAGGAGCAACAACCGATGATGCTGCCGCAACGGCGGAGGTCTCCCGCATCCTCCTCAACGGTGCGGCTGCCGGCCAGATCCCGGATGATGACAAGGCTTATCTCGCCACCATCGTCTCTGCTCGTACCGGTCTTTCCGAGGCCGATGCACGCACCCGCGTCGACACTGTGCTGAAACGCATCGACGACGCCAAGGTCGCCGCCCAGAAAGCCGCCGATGAGGCACGCAAGGCTGCCTCCACCACAGCATTGCTCGGCGCACTGTCACTTCTGATCGGGGCATTCATCGCTGCTGCCGCCGCAGCGTTTGGCGGTTCGCAACGCGACGATGAGGAAGATCTCATCGTTACCTCCCGGATCTAAGATCGACGGAAATCGGGGCGCAGGGTCGAAAGGCCACGCGCCCCTTTATGTTGGGCCTCGGGTCTCCCGTGCTCGACTATCGGCCGCCCCCAGGTGGCCTCTTGCCCAGTTGCGGTTTATTTCGCATCGAGCGGAACATGTGGCCGTTGGGGAGCTTCGGTTAGGTAAAACCCTTTCCGGAGAATATAGATGGCCAAGAAGACCTCTCAAACCTCGCCCTCGGACAACGCAACGATCCATGATCAGAAAGTGCACCGGGGTGCAGGCGGCGAGCTTCATCAGTTTGCCGAAGACGGCATGCCGGTGCTGACCACAGCGCAAGGTGGCCCCGTTTCCGACGATCAGAATACGCTTCGCGTTGGCGCCCGTGGCCCTGCCCTAATCGACGACTTCCACTTCCGTGAGAAGATCTTTCATTTCGACCACGAGCGCATTCCCGAGCGGGTCGTGCATGCGCGCGGTTACGGCGCCCATGGCTACTTCGAAACATACGAATCCCTGGCGGCCTATACCCGGGCCGATCTTTTCCAGCGGCCCGGCGAAAAGACGCCGGCCTTCGTCCGGTTCTCGACCGTTGCCGGCAGCAAGGGTTCCTTCGATCTGGCGCGCGACGTGCGTGGTTTCGCAGTGAAGATCTACACCCAGCAGGGAAACTGGGACCTGGTCGGCAACAACATCCCGGTCTTCTTCATTCAGGACGCGATCAAGTTTCCAGACGTCATCCATTCCGTAAAGCCGGAGCCCGACAGGCAATTTCCGCAGGCGCAGTCGGCGCATGACAATTTCTGGGACTTCATCACCCTCACGCCCGAAAGCATGCACATGATCATGTGGGTGATGTCGGACCGCGCCATTCCGCGGTCATTCCGGTTCATGGAGGGTTTCGGCGTTCATACCTTCCGCTTCGTCAACGCAGCGGATGAATCGACCTTCGTCAAATTCCACTGGAAACCCAAACTCGGCCTGCAGTCCGTCGCCTGGAACGAGGCAGTCAAAATCAATGGTGCGGATCCGGATTTCCATCGCCGCGACCTCTGGCAGTCGATCCAGTCAGGAGCCTTCCCGGAATGGGAGCTCTGCGTGCAGCTTTTCGATCAGGACTTCGCCGACACGTTCGACTTCGACATCCTCGATCCGACGAAGATCATTCCCGAGGAGATCCTTCCGGTCAAACCGATCGGCCGTCTCGTGCTCGACCGCATGCCCGAGAACTTTTTTGCAGAGACCGAGCAGGTCGCCTTCATGACGCAGAACGTTCCCCCCGGTATCGACTTCAGCAACGATCCGCTGCTGCAGGGACGAAATTTCTCCTATCTCGACACGCAGCTGAAACGTCTGGGCGGTCCGAATTTCACGCATCTGCCGATCAACGCGCCGAAGTGTCCCTTCCACAATTTCCAGCAGGACGGCCATATGGCGATGCGCAATCCTGTCGGACGCGTCAATTACCAGCCGAATTCCTGGAATCAGGGGCCGCGGGAATCGCCGGTCCAGGGCTATCGCCACTTCCCGGCCGAGGAGCAGGGTCCCAAGGTGCGGCTGCGGCCGGAAAGCTTTGCCGATCATTACAGCCAGGCCCGGCAGTTCTACATCAGCCAGACTCCGCCGGAGCAACGCCATATCGCCGCAGCGCTGATCTTCGAACTGAGCAAGGTCGAAACGCCGGTCATTCGTGAACGTATGGTCTCCCATCTGATGAACATCGATGAGACGCTGGCCAGCAAGGTCGGCCACGCACTCGGCTTCAAATCGATGCCGAAGCCTGCCGATGCCGCCATGCCGACCCGGCAGGATCTCGAGCCGTCGCCGGCGCTCAGCATCATCGAGCGCGGTCCGAAGCGGTTCGAAGGACGCAAGCTCGGCATTCTTGTCAGCGATGGCACCGATGCCGCTATCTTCAAGGCGCTGCTTGCCGAGATCACCGAGCAGAAGGCAACATTCGAAGTGATCGCACCAAAGATTGGCGGTGTGACGCTCTCGGACGGCAATTGGATCGAAGCACATCAGATGATCGACGGCGGACCTTCGGTGCTTTACGACGCCGTCGCCCTCCTCCCCTCGGCAGAGGGAACCGGCGACCTGCTGAAGGAGGCCACGGCCCGCGATTTCGTGGCGGATGCCTTCGTGCACTGCAAGTTCATAGGTTATGTGGAAACAGCGCTGCCGCTGATGCAGAAGGCCGGAATTGCCGATGCACTGGATGAGGGCGTGATTGCGCTCGGAGCAGCAAAAGATGTCACGGCTTTTATCAAGGCGCTTGGCAAACTGCGGGTCTGGGGCCGAGAGCCGTCGGTCAAATTGAATTGACCGTCTCGTCGTCATGTCCGCGAGAGAATGGCTAGTCGTCAGAATAAAACCCGCGGAAACGCGGGTTTTATGTCGTTTGCGGCGCCCTATCTATTCTGCCGAGGTGATGGAAGCCTCTCCGTCTTCCGTTTTACGCTGTGGAGAGCCGTATGCGCTGGCGCTTTCGACAGATCTCTGACTGGGCCGTCTCATGGGCAGGGCATCCTGTGGTCCCTGTCACGCTGGTCGCATTCGCAGTCATATGGACGGCAGTCGGTCTCAGCTTCTCCTTTCCACGCGGGTGGTTTCTGCTGACCAACATGATCGATACCCTCATTATATTTTTCATTTTGCTGCTGGTGCAGAACTCCCAAAATCGGGACATGATGGCGCTTCATGCCAAGCTCGACGAACTGATCCGATCAAGCAAGGCAGGAAACCACTGGATTGCGGTCGAGAAGAAAAACGCCGAGGCAATCGAGGGAATGCGCCGGCAACACCACGACCAAATCTCAAAGACGGCGAATTAGGCAGACGCTGCCTCTGCGGCAGATTTCTCATCCGCCTTTTCCTCGACGCATTCGGCTTTCTCGGCAAGGGTCTTGCTCATTTCCCTGAGTTCGCCCTCCTCCAGCTTTTCGATGCCGACAAACTTGTTGGCCGCCTGACTCGTCAGGATGAGTTCGTCAAGTTTGGCCTGCAGAGCCTTGCCGTCACGGTTCTGGCTGTTCTGCAACACGAACACCATCAAGAAGGTAATGATCGTGGTGGTGGTGTTGATCACAAGTTGCCAGGTTTCGGAATAGCCGAAAAAAGGGCCGGAAACCGCCCAGACAAGCACGAGCGCCAAAGCCGCTACGAAGGTGAACGGCTTTCCCGAGAGATCGGCGACGGCGGTAGCAAAGGAAGAGAAGAAGTTGGATTTGTTCGACATCTGAAAAGCCTCGTTGGGTCGCAGCGTCAATGCTGTCAATCGACAACATCAACTCCACATCCGGGCCGAAGTTCCTGGCGCCGCCGATGTCAATCCAGAGGTCGGACGCCCATCTGCTTGCACCATGGAGAAGACTGCCGCTAAGCTGGATGTCTGATGAGAAAAGTGTCCATGCATTGAGAAGCCCAGTGGCTTGAAAAATATTGTGCACCGCAGCAACCATTTCGTAGACTGACGCGTTTAGTTCAGCATCACCGCCATCCCGGCTGCTGATTGGCGGAGACTTTCATGAGATCTATGTCAGACACCCTCGCACGCCTTGCTGCGCTGCGAGGAACCCTTCGCGCCCAACCCACGCAGGGCAGCCCCGATCTCGTCGCCTTGGACGCATTTGGCTCAAACCTAGGCGCCTTGGGGGGCTACACCTATTTGCCGTCGAAGCGCGAGAAAGATATGGCTCTGGTCGTTGTCCTGCACGGCTGTACCCAGACTGCCGCCGGGTATGATATCGGATCCGGCTGGTCTGGATTGGCCGAGGACTATGGCTTCGCGCTGCTGTTTCCCGAGCAGCGAAGGGCAAACAATGCAAATCTCTGCTTCAATTGGTTCAACCCGGAGGACATTCGCCGGGATCACGGCGAGGTCTTTTCCATTCGCCAGATGATCGCAAAGGTCGTTACGGAACACGGTATCGACAGCAGGCGCGTGTTCGTGACCGGGCTTTCGGCCGGCGGCGCCATGACCGCCGCCATGCTTGCCACCTATCCCGAGGTTTTTGCGGGTGGCGCGATCATTGCCGGCCTGCCATATGCAAGTGCTGCAACCATTCCCGAGGCGTTCGACCGAATGCGCGGCCATGGCGGCCCGACTGCCAAAGAGCTGGAACGGCGGTTGAGAAACGCTTCAGGACACAAGGGCCGATGGCCGACATTAGCAATATGGCAGGGAACCGCAGACAGCACCGTCGTGCCATCCAATGCGAATGCCATCGTGGAGCAATGGAAAAATATCCACGGCGTCGACGCATCGCCAAGGCGCGTCGAAGATTTCGGACGACATCAGCGAAAGGTCTGGACTGATGCTCATGGTGTCGAAGTGATCGAGCTCTATACGATTGCCGGTATGGGTCACGGCACGCCTCTCGATGTCGGCACCGGCTACGGGGCAAGCGGCCCCTTCATGCTTGACGTCGGAATTTCCTCGACCGTCGAAATTGCCAGGTCCTGGGGTCTGGTGCCCTCATTTGAAAAACGGCGCAACACGAAAGCCCCTGCTGCGCAACCGGAAAACGCTGCAGATCCATTCGGCACGGGCAGCGATCGTGGTGGCATTCAAAAAATCATTGAAGACGCCCTCCGGTCCGCCGGGCTGATGCGGTAGTCGCAAGGCACACGACGGCTATCGGCGAGATTGCCGCTATCGGTTTTGAGACTTGGGCAGTGGTCCGTTTTGATGGCTGAAGACCAGTTCGCTCTGGACATCTTGCTGAAACTGCAGCACCCGCTGACCGACATCGCTCTCCGGTATCCCGGCCGCCAGAAGCTGATCGGCAAGCCTGCGGCATTCGGCCTTCCAGAATTCTATCGCATCTGCGCCATGCCGGCGGCCGAGTTCGCGAGCGCAACGCTCAATATTCGCAGTTCCGGTTCCAGCAGGAAAGGCAATAATTCTGCCTTCATTGGCGCCGGCAGGCCGGCGGGTCATTTCAGTAGCCATCGAACACAGGTTCCTTTGATCCTGTTCGTTGTCTACGAGACTATGGTTAACGCTTTCTATTTGCTGCAGTAAGAAGATCAATCAGGTGGAATTTTGGCGGGCCGCAACGTCACCAGACGATCGGATGGGTTTTGCCGGTGAGCACGTTGACGAACCCCTCCGGCGCCAGCTCCGACGGCGCGACCAGGACCCAGCGCCAGGGCGAGCAGGTCAGCGTCGCAAATGACAGGCGTTCGGGAAAGCCTGGCCACCATCGAGGTGAGAAGGTCGGCTCGTACATCCAGTCGATCCCGGCGCCGGCCGCATACAGGGCCTGCATCTCCGCATCCAGCGCTTCTGCCGAACGCGCCGTCATCAGGCCGCCGACCTCATAGCGGACACGAGCAAGAATCTTGCCGCCGGAGACCAGCGCCCAGCCGCCCTGCTGCTCGTTCAGGGCATTCACGGCCATCGCCATCGCCTCGTCCGATGAGCCGACCGTCCAGATATTATGCTTGTCGTGCCCGAGTGTGGAGGCGAGCGCCGTCTCCGGCGTGCGCGGTCCGGTGCCCAGCCAGAACATCCTGGAGACCTTGGCCTCCCCGGAAAACCGGTCGACAATCGAGAATTTGGTGACATTGCGCGCGGGATCCCGCTGTACGGCGCCATCCTCCACCGGCAATTCCATGGTGATGAAATCGTCGTGCCAGTGAAACGGCCGCAAAAGTGCTGCGTTGACCGTGGTCCGGTTCGTCGGCGCCTCGATGCGGAAATCGTCAGCCGTGACCGTCCTGTCTATTTTCACGGTGCGCGTCGCCCATTGCGGCCAATCGATTTCGGGACGCACGCCAATGAATGTCGCACCCTCGGACACAGGACGCCCGTCCGCCCATACTTTTTCGATCGACAGGCTGGCGACGTCGCTGAGAAGAACGAAATCGGCGAAACGGCCCGGCGCGATCGATCCGACCCACGGCGTCAGCCGCATGTGGCGTGCTGGATTAAGGGTCACGCACTGGATGGCGATCTCCGGCGCAAGGCCGTTTTCAATGGCGAGCCGGACATTGTGATCGGTTGCGCCGATTTTCAGTGTGTCCGAGGCGCTGCGGTCGTCGGTCACCAGAGCGATCTGCGACCAGTCCGTCAGCCCCTTGTCGATCAGCCCGCGGATCACCTCCGGCAGGGAATGCGGCCTCAGCTCGATGAAAAGACCGTGGAGGAGCTTCTGCCAGATCTCATCGAGAAACCAGCCTTCGTGATCGGAGGCGAGACCCGCTGCGGCGAAGGCATTGATCGAGGCCATGTCGCGCAGCCCGGCGCCGTGGCCTTCGACCACGCCGCGCTGCTCGAAGGTCGCGCCGATCATGCCCCATAGCCGATCGTAGGAAGGATTGCCGGGATCGGATATGGACGGCCAGTCCATGACCTCGTCGAGCCCGGCGACCATCAGGCTTTCGGAAAGGAAGGCCTTCTGCTCATCGTAACCGAACCAGCCGCCACCCCATTCATAGGCGGTCGGTGGCACGGCGGAGCCAGGCAGGGGAAAGATCTTCATCGGCGATCCGCGCCGGCGCGCTTCCAGCCAGAATTCCAGATTGCGGGCGCCGTTGACGTTGGAAAACTCGTGGCTCGCCTCGCATGTCCAGGTCACGCCATGCGGCATCACCAGAGCCGCCTCCCATTCGGGCGTCAGGTGGGAGCTTTCGATATGTTTATGCGCCTCGCCGAAGCCCGGCACGGCCGCAAGATCCGGCTCGGATAAGCGCTCGCTCACTTCGCCTGCGTAACTGCCGGCGGGGCCGACATAGGCGATGCGGCGGCCCTTGATGACGATCTCCTGATCGTCGAGCCATGTCCTGGTGTGGACATCGAGCAACCTGCCCACGCGCAACAGCCTGTCGGCGGGCCGGCGTCCGAGCGCCGTCAGCACCAGATCCTGGCGCGTCAGCACCTCGTCGGACGCGTTGATCAGCAGATCATCTGGAAGAGCAGTGCGCGAAGTGGCCATGAATGAAATGCCCGTGAGAAGCTGGAACCGCCGGACCGTAAAGACCACACCCGGATGTGTAAAGCGCTGACGAACCACACGTTTTGTGAGCGGCGACAAGGCGTCGGCAACCGGGAGTTACTGACGGGATCGGTCTGGGAAAATTCCCCGCATAAGAGCGTATTTGCTCAATTATTGAGCTTGCGACCTGACCGATCAAAAAATAGTATCCCTCAAATCCAGGGGGTTGATCCCGATTATCAAATCCGTTTTTCACAGAAGGACATTGCTCATGAAGGCCAGACGTTTTGCCCGAATCCTGTCTCTAGCGCTGCTTGCCGCCGTCGGCAGCACCGTTGCGGCACATGCGCAATCGAAGACTCTGACCATCTCCTGGTGGGGCTATAATGGCGAGAAGATGAATGCGAACATCATCACGCCCTTCAAGAAGATCTGCGGCTGCGAGATCGTGTTCGAGACAGGTAACAATGCCGACCGGCTCAACAAGCTGAAACTGCGCGACGGCAAGGGCGTCGATGTCATCTATCTCACAGACAGCTTCTCGCAGCTCGGCATCGAACAGGGATTGTTCCAGGAAATCGATGCGTCGAAGATCCCCAACCTCGCTGATATCTACGAGCTGGGCAAGGCGCCTCAGGGCAAATACGGGCCTGCCTACACGATCGGACGCGTCGGCATTGTCTATGACTCCGCCAAGGTCAACCCACCGATCACCGCCTGGGGCGACCTGTGGCGCGAAGATCTGAAAAGCTCCGTCTCCTTGCCCGGAATCACCACTACGGCCGGCCCGCTGGTCGTGCTGGAAGCCGGCAAGCATGGCGGTGCGGATGCCTATGAAGACGCCGACAAGGCCTTTGTGGAAATCGAGGCACTCAAGCCCAATGTCGTCAAGAACTACAACACCGGCTCGGAGCTGGTGAACCTGATATCAACAGGCGAAGTTCGCGTTGCGCTGGCCCAGGACTTTACCCTGGCATCGATGCAGGCGGCCGTTCCGACGATGACATGGGCCAAGCTCAAGGACGGCGACATCGCGACGCTGAACACCGTGAACATCCCGAAGGGTTCCGAAAATGTCGAACTCGCCCATCAGTTCATCAACTTCATCCTGTCCAAAGAAGTCCAGCAGGCTGAAGCCGAACAAGGCGTCGACGCGCCGATCTCGACAAAGGTCAGCCTGACGCCGGACCAGGCGAAGATCTGGACCTATGGCCCGGATATGGTGGCAGGCCTTACCCGCATCGACTATGCCAAGATGAATGCTGCCAAGGCCGACTGGATCGACCGGTGGAACGAAGTCTTCGGTCAGTAAGCTGCGCGATATTCTCGGCCTGAGGCCGGTTTATCGCCGGACCTGGGCCAGACCTAGGCCAGACATGGAAGCGCCGCACGTCCGAATCCGAAATGCGGCGCTCGTGATATCAGGACATGCCACGAGTTTTAAGATGAAGCATTTTGCAAGGTGGGGATTGACGATGCCGGCGACGATTGCCGTCGTTGTGCTTCTCATCGTTCCCGTCGCCATCACCATCGCGGCAACGTTTGCGGAACCGAAGGGCATGTTTGCGCCCTATGTGACATTCTTCAGCAGCGGTTTTCGCCGGGCGGTTCTTTATCGGACGCTGGAGGTCGCCCTGGTCACGACCGCGATCTCCCTCACAGTAGGCTTCATCACCGCCTATGTGATCGCGCAGATGCCCGGTCGCGCAAAGAGCATCATGATCATCGCAGCGGTCTTTCCGCTGCTGACGGGTGTCGTCGTCCGATCCTTCGCATGGCTGATCATTCTCGGGAAGAATGGCATCCTGAATGCCATGCTGATCTCGACCGGCATTATCGGGGAGCCGCTTTCGATGCTCTATACCGAAGGCTCGGTCATCGTCGCCATGGTCTATCTCTTCGTTCCCCTGATGATCCTGACGCTGGTCGGGGTGCTTGAAGGCATCCCGCGCGATCTGATCGACGCCTCCGCCTCGCTCGGCGCGAGACCACTGATGACATTCTTTCAGGTGATCCTGCCGCTCGCGACACCCGGCCTCATCGTCGGCGCGGTCCTGGTCTTCACCGGCAGCTTCACCTCCTATGCGACACCGCAACTGCTCGGCGGAGAAAAGCAGATGATGATGGGGACCTTCCTCTACCAGCGCGCCATGGTGACCTTCGATTGGGTGGGCGCATCGACGATCGCCGCCATCATGGTGGTGCTCACGCTCGGCGTCGTCCTCATCATGAGCCGCATCGCACGCCGGCTCAATCCGATGGCTGTATGATGGACAGGCGCGTTCACCCGATCCTCGCCGCCTTTGCGGCCTGCGTTTTCTTCTTCCTGCTCGCACCGCTGGTCATCATCGTCGGTGCGGCCTTCAGCGACACGACCTATCTGACCTTCCCTCCGCAGGGCCTGACATTGCGCTGGTTCGTCAATATCTTCGAGATCGAGGCCTTCCGCACGACCGCGCTGACCAGCCTGCAGGTCGCCTTTTTCGGTACGGCGCTGTCCCTGCTGATCGGTGTCCCGGCGGCCTATGCGATCAACCGCTACCGGGTGGAATTGCCGCGCTGGCTTTCCACCATTTTCGTCCTGCCGATCCTGGTGCCGGAGATCGTCTTCGGATTTTCGCTGATGAAATCGGTCACAATTGGCCTCGGGCTTCCGATCTTCATCAGCCTGCTGGTCGGCCATGCGCTGCTGATCCTGCCCTATTCGGTGCGCGTCGTCGGCGCCAGCCTGGCGGCCTTCGATTTTTCCGTCGAGGAGGCGGCGATCAGCCTGGGTTGCCCGCCGCTGAAAACCTTCCTGACCGTGGTCCTGCCGAATATCCGGGCCGGGGTCATTGCCGCCTTCATCCTCGCCTTCATCACCTCGATCAACGACGTGTCGGTTTCGGTCTTCCTGACCGGGCCGGGCATCTCGACGCTGCCGATCCAGATCCTTGCGCATATGGAACAGTTCTTCGATCCGACGATCGCATCGGTATCGGTGCTGCTGATGTTCCTAACAGTCGGCGTCATGGCCGTCGTCGAGGCTACGCTCGGTCTCACCTTCCTGACAAAGTAGAACGCTCTTGACCGTATCCCTCACCATCGATTCCATCTCCGCCCATTACGGCAGCACCCAGGTGCTTAAGGACCTGTCGATCTCAGTCATGGCCGGGGAGCTGGTCTCCCTGCTCGGCTCCAGCGGCTGCGGAAAGACGACGACATTGCGCCTCGTCGCCGGTTTTCTGCAGCCGAGCAGCGGCAGCATCAAGCTCGGCGAGCGCGACCTCACCGGCCTTCCCGCGCATGCGCGCGACATCGGCCTGGTCTTTCAGAACTACGCGCTTTTTCCTCATCTGAGCGTCCAGGACAATGTTGCCTTCGGCCTGAGGCAGCGTCGTATTCCCCAGCCGGAACGGGCGAAAAGAACGATGGCCATGCTGGACCGCGTCGGCCTTTCGGCCTTCGCCGACCGGCTGCCGTCGGCCCTGTCAGGCGGCCAGAAACAGCGCGTGGCTCTCGCCCGGGCACTGGTCATCGAGCCGCCGCTTCTGATGTTCGACGAGCCGCTTTCCAATCTGGATGCAAAGCTCAGGATCGACATGCGCGTCGAGATCAGGCAGCTCCAGCGCGCCAACGGCACCACGTCACTTTACGTCACCCACGACCAGGAGGAAGCATTCTCGATCTCCGACAGGGTGGCGATCATGAATGCCGGGCGCATCATGCAGCTCGACGCGCCGGAGGTGCTGTATCGCCAGCCGGCCAACGCTTTCGTCGCGCGCTTCGTCGGATTCGAGAACCTGATCCGCATGAAGGTGACCGCGCGCAACGGCGCGCTTGTGATGGCCGAGACGACCGGCGGAGCGCGGCTGCAGCTGTCACAGGAAACGTTCGGACCGATCAAGGACGACTTCGTGCTGGCCTGCCGCGCAGACGGTCTTGCCGTCAGCCGTGACGGTGATGGCATCGCGGCCGTGCTCGGCACGCGCACCTATCTTGGCCGGGCCTACCAGTACAAATGCACGACATCAGCGGGAGAGATCACCGCCAATGGGGCTTTGTCCGACCCGCTGGAAACGGGGTCGTCCGCCGTGCTGATACCGCTCGCCGAGCAATGCTGCATTCTCGATCCGGAAGAGTGAAACGCTGAGGAGAGACGATGACTAGTGCCATGGATCAAGATATCGATGCCGTTCTTGCCCATGTGGACCAAAGCCTCGATGGTAGCCTGGCGCGGCTTTTCGAGCTGATCCGCATTCCGAGCGTCTCGACCGACCCGGCCTATCGCGATCACTGCCGCACTGCTGCCGAATGGCTGAGCCGGGATCTGGCTGCGATCGGCTTCGAAGCATCGGTGCGTAAAACGACCGGGCATCCGATGGTCGTCGCCCATGAAAAGACGGCGTCCGGACCGCATCTGCTGTTTTACGGCCATTACGATGTCCAGCCGGTCGATCCGCTGGCGCTGTGGACGAGCGATCCGTTCGAGCCGCGCATGGAAGCCTTGCCGAACGGCGATACCGCGATCGTCGCGCGCGGCGCGTCCGACGACAAGGGACAGTTGATGACCTTCGTCGAAGCCTGCCGCGCTTGGAAGAGCGTCACGGGTAAACTGCCGGTGCAGGTGAGCATGCTGTTCGAAGGCGAGGAAGAGGCCGGCAGCCCGAGCCTCGCACCCTTTCTGGATGCTACGGCGGACGAGTTGAAGGCCGATGCGGTTTTCGTCTGCGACACGGATATGTGGGATCGCGAAACGCCTGCCGTCACGACGATGCTGCGCGGTATCTTTAGTACGGAAATCGAGGTCACCTGCGCCGATCAAGACCTGCATTCCGGCATGTTCGGCAATGCCGCGCGCAATCCGCTGCAGGTGCTGTCAGACGTGGTTTCGAGCCTGCGGCGTGCCGATGGCGGCGTCGCGGTCGAGGGTTTTTATGATGGCGTGAAAGAGCTCTCCGACGCTATCAAGGCGCTGTGGAAAAGACTGCCTTTCGACGAGGAGGCCTTTCTCGGCGATATCGGCCTGAGAGATCCGGCCGGCGAGGCAGGCCGTTCCGTCCTCGAACAGATCTGGGCGCGGCCGAGTTGCGAAATCAACGGCATGAGTGGCGGCTATACAGGAGAAGGCTTCAAGACCGTCATTCCGGCGAAGGCAAGCGCCAAGATTTCGTTTCGCCTGGTTGAAGGGCAAGATCCTCAGGCGATCCGTGATGCCTTCCAGCGGCACGTGCGCGCACGTATCCCTAGGGATTGTTCGGTCAGCTTCAGGGATTACGGGCTTTCGCCGGCAACCGTCATGCCGATCGACAGTCCGTTTCTCACCAGGACGCTTCAGGCGCTTTCGACGGAATGGCAATGCGAAGCTGCCCTTGCCGGCACGGGAGGTTCGATCCCCATCATCGGCGAATTCAATCGCCGGCTCGGATGCGATGCCCTCCTCGTCGGCTTCGCCCGCTTCGACAACCGCGTCCATAGCCCGAACGAAAAATACGATCTCTCCAGCTTCCATAAGGGCATACGATCCTGGGCTCGGATCCTGGCGGCCCTCGCCGACTGATGCTGTAGCACTTTGAATTGCTGCATAATTTTATCCTTCGATCGATTCCGATTTGAGGAATTATGCCGTAGGCTATGGTGCGGCCAACGCACCCTGCTGATCCTGCAGGCCGAGAATAACGGACAATCCCACATCGACACCGAGGCAGCAGAGACCACCGATGACGATATCAGCTCCCCGCGATTTTCTGAAAAGCCTGTTCGACGCGGCGGTTCGCGCCGCCGATCCGCTGACTGGCATCAAGGCGAACCTTCCGGATAGGCCCAAGGGAAGGACCGTGGTGATCGGCGCCGGCAAGGGCGCGGCGCAGATGGCGCGGGCGCTCGAAAGCGTCTGGGACGGAGCGCTCGAGGGTCTGGTGGTCACCCGCTACGGCTATGGCTGCGAGACACGCGGCATCGAGATCTTCGAGGCCGCCCATCCGGTGCCGGATGCGGCTGGCCTTACCGCCGCAAAGCGGCTGATGGAGACGGTGAACGGGCTGACGGAAGACGATCTGGTGATCGCGCTGATCTGCGGCGGTGGCTCGGCGCTGCTGCCCGCCCCGCCGGACGGGCTGACCCTTGAAGATGAGATTGCGCTCAACGAAAAGCTGCTTGCCTCGGGCGCACCGATTTCGGCAATGAATGTCGTGCGCAAGCATCTCTCCACCATCAAGGGCGGAAGACTTGCAGCAGCGACCAAAGCGAGGGTCGTCAGTCTGATCGTCTCCGACATTCCCGGCGACAACCCGGCCCATGTCGCCTCCGGGCCAACGGTCCCTGATGGTTCGACACGGCACGATGCGCTCGAGATCATCAGGCAATACGGATTGCAGCTGCCGCAGGCCGCATTCGACCATTTGAACTCGCCGAAGGCCGATGCACCGCGACCGGACGATCCGGTCTTCCTACGGCACGCGCATCACATCATCGCCTCCGCCGGCGTTTCGCTGGAGGCGGCCGCCGCACTGGCGAAGTCGCAGGGGATCGAGCCGGCGATCCTTTCGGATGCGATCGAAGGGGAATCGCGCGACGTGGCGCTGGTGCATGCGGCGATTGCCCGCGAGGTATCGGGCCGCAACAGGCCGTTTTCCAAGCCGGTCGTCATCCTTTCCGGCGGCGAGACGACGGTGACGCTGAGAGCCAAGGGCGGCAAGGGCGGACGTAATGGCGAATTCGCGCTCGCCATGGCGCTTGCGATCGACGGGCAGGAGGGCATTCATATCCTCGCCGCCGACACGGACGGGATCGACGGCTCGGAGGATAATGCCGGCGCTTTTGCCGATGGCGGCACGGCAAGGCGCCTTCGCGCCGCCGGGCTCGATCCGCGCCGACAGCTCGACGGCAATGACAGCTATTCTGGCTTTGCGACCACCGGTGATCTCTTTGAAACCGGCCCGACCGGAACCAACGTCAATGATTTCAGGGCTATTCTGATCTGTTAGGATTCGGCGGCGATGGCGGATCAGGTCTTGATCCGCCCCTGCCCGACCAGCCAGCTGACCGATTCCTGCACTGCCTGCGGGGATGTGTATCTTGGGGTGTAACCCAGCAGGCGCCTCGCTTTGGCGATCGAGCAATTCGGGCTGCGGGCGATATGTTCCCATGTCGCCTTCGCATCCTCAGCCGTCTGACCTTCGGCCCAGGCGTCGAATGGCGCGAAGCTGAGCTTCGGCTCGTGCCCGAACCAGCGAGACATTGATTCGGCATAGCCGCGAAGGGTCAATGCCTGCTCCGAAACCGCGTGAAAACTTTCGCCGGTCGACGTGTTCCAGTTGGCGATCGCATCCATGAACATCGCCGCCACGTCATCGGCATGGACGTGATGAACGGTCTCCAGGCCGAAATTGGGCAGCGGCAGAACCTCTCCGCGGGCAAGGGTCGAAAAGACCTGCAGGTTGAAATTGCCTGCCGGATTGAGCGGCGCCCAGCCGGGACCAACAATATGGCCGGGATGGATGATGGTTGCCGGAAATCCGCGCAGCCTTGCCTGCTGCAGCAGATAGGTTTCGATCGCCGCCTTCTGCGTGCCGTACTCGCCGAAGGGAAATTTCGGCGCCTCTTCCAGTGTCGGCACGGCTGTCGGGTGGCCGTGCGTCCAGATCGTGCCGGTATGCAGGAAATGACCGACATGCCCCGATAGCGCCGTCACCAGGTGCTCGGCACTTTCCAGCGAGAAGCAGATCATGTCGATGACGATATCGGCTTTCACACCACGCACGGCCGGGCCGAAATCACCCGTCCGCTCCATGGCTGTCCGATCCATCTGACGCTGATCGACGCCAGCCCAGGCGTGGTTTGCCGTATAAGGCTTTGCTGTGCCGCGGCTGATCGTAACGACGTCGTGGCCGGCTTCCACCAGACGGGGAACGAGATAGGTTCCGACATGGCCCGTTGCCCCGATTACCAAAACCCGCATCATCGTTCCTCCCTTTGCATTTCCGTGTCGAATATGCTGCGCTTGGGTGATCCCGCAAGCAGACTTTTCGTGATCAAGTCGGCTCAACCAGGCCCGCTATTCCTGAAAACAAGGCAGGTGCCGCCCTGTTTGCGGATCTGGTTGCAGAGGTCGTTGGCTTCCAAGCGTGTCTGCCGGCCGATGCGGGCAGCATAACGCGGGCGAAAACCAAAGCTGCGATCGCGCTGGCGCAGGATCAGCGGCTGCTCCGCATTCAGGGGCGCGGGCAGATCCTGCACGGCATCGAGAAACATGCGCCTGACTACCGCGACATTCGCATTCGCCGCAAGCTGGACGCCCCAGGGCGCCCATTCACCCTCCTGACGCCAGGGCGTGTCCTTCAACGTCCGTCTCTCCGCAAGCGCCACACAAGCATCGAGGAAGGACTTGTCCTTGTCGAGCGGGGCAGCCGCATCTTCCGGAGGATTATCCTTCCATTCCTCGATCGTATGCGCGGTGATTGCCAGGACGTAACCGCGTGTCTCGTAAGGTAATCTTCCTGACGTTAGGTAAGAGGAAAGTCCGTTTTCGCCGGCATTATAGGCGGCGGCGGCAAGGCCGAGATTGCCGAAACGATTGCGCAATTCGTCGAGATATTGCGCCGATTTCCGCAGGGCTTCCAACACCTGGTAGCTGTCTTCAAGACCGCGCAGTTTCGCCGTTCCGGGCATGAACTGCGCAATGCCCTGCGCTCCTTTGTAGCTGACTGCATCGGGGCGAAAGGTGCTTTCCCGCCAGATGAGACGGGCGAAATAATCCGGCGGCAATTGATTGGCGCTGGCGAAATGCTCGATCGCGACGCAAAGGTCTCGATTGAAACTGTCCTTACGGATGCAAAGCGTCTCACCCGATTCCGACGCCGAAGGCCCCGAATAGAGACAGGCCGGCGCCCCAGCGCTTCCTTCCGGCTGGGCCTTTACCGTGTCCAGTTGGGAAAACACAAGGCAGAGCGAAAGCATGGCTTTCGCCGATCCCCTCCCCATGTCGGACTGACGTTTCCGGCCTATCATCGGATCTCGGCGGGTTCGAACTTCCATCGCGACGCTGAATTCTCAATACCATCGATACGGGTAGGAAGCTTCCCCCATTTCCCTCTCTGCACCAGGTTTCTAATTTCGCCAGCAATTTTGGAACAGATATATTCGACCTGCCACGGTCGCAGCGTCATCCTCTTCACCAGGACTATCTAAGCGAACGAGGATAAGCAGATGATTGATCTCCACTACTGGCCGACGCCGAACGGCAAGAAGGTTTCGATCTTCCTGGAGGAAACCGGCACGCCCTACCGGCTGGTGCCGGTCAATATCGGCCGGGGCGACCAATTCAAACCTGATTATCTCAAACTCAACCCCAATCACCGCATGCCGGCCATCGTCGATCACGAGCCTGCCGATGGCGACGGTCCGTTGAGCGTGTTCGAATCCGGCGCGATCCTCTTCTATCTCGCCGAGAAGACCGGTAAATTCTGGCCGCAGGATCTGCGCGGCAAATACGAGGTCACGCAATGGGTGATCTGGCAGATGGCGAACCAGGGACCGAAACTCGGCGAAGCCGGTCATTTCCGTCGCCTTGGCGATCGCGAAGGCGACCAGTCCTATGCGGTGCGGCGCTTCACGGACGAAGCCAACCGCCTCTACGGCGTTCTCAACATGCGGCTTCGCGACCGGCGCTATCTGGCCGGTGAGGAATTCACCATCGCCGATATCGTCAGCTATCCCTGGACCGTCAACTGGCAGGCACAGGGTCAGGACATCGACGAGTTCAAGCATTTCAAGCGATGGTTCGAGGAGGTGGGCGCACGGCCTGGTGTCCAACGCGGCCTGGCGGTCGGCGCCGATCTTGGCACCGACAACAGTAAGCTCTCCGAAGAGGAGCAGGCGCGCATCCGCAAGATCCTCTACAACCAGCGCGCCCTTCCCGTTCCGGATTGAGCATCGGCTGCGATAGCTCTTGCACCGTCATTGCGGCAAAGGATATCCATAGTGACAACCGGGCCCGCAGCCAGCCAAAGGCCGGTTCCCGCTTCGCGTCGTTGCAGATCACCTGCCCGCGGATCTTGACGGTTTGGGCAGCAGCTGGCGTTGCGACTTGGGGTGTGGCCAGCAATGACGAGACCTGTAATCGGCATCATCGGGAACGCCCGCATCGTCGAAAGCCGCTTTGCGGCCCAGCTTGTCGGAGAAAATAATCTGCGAGCAGTGGCCGATGTTGCCGAAGCCTTGCCGCTGATGTTTGCCGGCAATCCTAAACTAGCCGATATCGCGGATCTGCTGGCTGTCGTCGACGGCATTCTGCTGACGGGCGCCAGAGCTAATGTCCATCCCAGCCGCTTCAACATGGTGCCTGATCCCAAGCACGAACCTTACGATGAAGATCGTGACGGGCTGGCGCTGCCATTGATTGAAGCCTGTGTTGCGCAAGGCGTTCCTGTTTTCGGTATATGCCGCGGTTTTCAGGAAATGAACGTCGCCGCCGGCGGCTCGTTGCATCCTGAAATCCGGGAATTGCCAGGACGCATGAACCACCGAATGCCGCGCCTGGAGACCGGCGAAATCCATCCCGACCCCGCCATCGTTTTCGGCGATCGTCACGATGTTCGACTTATCCAGGACGGGATGTTTGCGCGCATTCTCGGCCGGGAGACGATCCGGGTGAACTCGCTACATGGACAGGGCATCCTCGAACTTGGCGAGAGGGTCGTTGCCGAAGGAATTGCCGAGGACGGGACGATCGAGGCGATACGGTTCAAAGACGCGCCGGGATTTGCGCTCGGCGTGCAATGGCACGCCGAATACGATCCCCAAACCAACCCTGTGAATCGTGCGCTGTTTCAGGCATTCGGCGACGCGGTGAGAGCCCGCAAAGCCATCACCTAAGGTTCGGTCGGTTACGGCCGACACTTCACCGCTATCAGCACCACAAAGAAAAGCCGCCGCGAAGATGTTTTCGCGACGGCTTGTAGAGGTTCGAGAGCCGGGATCAGGCCGTCGGCTGCTTGGTCTTCCTGAGATAGGGCAGAACCGTATCGAAGGCGCCGAAACGCGTGATCGCGTCTTCGTTGGACACCGCGGCAGTGATGATGACGTCATCACCCTGGTTCCAGTTCGCCGGTGTGGCCACCTGGTGCTTGGCCGTCAGCTGGATGGAATCGATGGCGCGCAGGATCTCATTGAAATTGCGGCCCGTCGTCATCGGATAGGTCAGGATCAGCTTGATCTTCTTATCGGGACCGATGATGAAGACCGAACGCACCGTCGCGTTGTCGGCAGGCGTGCGGCCTTCCGAGCTCTCGCCGGCGCCGGCCGGCAGCATGTCGTAGAGCTTGGCGACCTTAAGGTCCTTGTCACCGATCAGGGGATATTCAACGTCGAAGCCAGTGGCGGTCTTGATGTCGTTCTTCCACTTGGCATGGCTTTCCACAGGATCGACGGAGATGCCGATGATCTTGGCGCCACGCTTGGAAAACTCTCCCGCAAGGCCGGCCATGGCGCCGAGCTCGGTCGTGCAAACAGGCGTGAAATTCTTCGGATGCGAGAACAGGACGGCCCAGCCGCTGCCGATCCACTCATGGAAGCTGATCGGTCCCTGCGTGGTGTCGGCGGTAAAATCGGGGGCAATATCGTTGATGCGTAAGCTCATGGTCGGCCCTCCAAAGCCTTGTGTTCAATGTTTTTCGTCTCAAATCGAGGCCATGGGATCCGTCCGCCGGAAGCGGTCGAGAGATTGCGGTCAACAGGATCGCACCGGCCGAAGGTAAAGACTTCCCATTCCTGGATTTTAAGTAAGTTATATATCACGATCACCGAAGGCATGCTCTTTCGATTTCCGGCCTGCTCCGGCATTATTTTTCCGGCAAGTGCGCGCGATGAAGAGACCGATGGTTTTTCCATCGGTCCCGTCAAAAGCTGCAGGCGAACCGCCCTGCCTCTTGCTCAGGCCGCCTGGACGGATTTGATCCTGTCGATGCCACCGACAACAGGTGCGAAATCGTCCCACACACCCTGGGCGCCCTTCTGCCATTCCTCGAAGGCTTCCGGCTTCAAGAGCTTTCCGCCGTTGGCAAGCGCCGTCTCGACGGATTTGGACTCGTCGTCGACGATCAGCTGGTTGAAATAGGTGGCCCCTTCGCTGGAAGCCTGCTGGAACACCGCCTTCTGCTCGTCGTTGAGGCCGGCCCAGAAGGTCGAGGCATAATAGATGACGCCGGATGCCCAAATGTGGCCGGTCTCGGTCATATCGGGCACGACCTCATAGAGCTTGAAGCCGGCATAGGCCGATTTGGTCAGATCCATCGCGTCGGCGACACCGGTTGCGAGCGCATTATAGGTCTCGGTGATCGGAATGCCGATCGGCGTCGTGCCGAATGCACTCCAGAGCTTGGTGTGCAGTGGGCTCTGGATGACACGGATGCGCTTACCCTTGAGCTGCTCCGGCCGCGTCACCGGTTCCTTGGTCAGGAGATGGCGGGCGCCGTAATTGATGAAATCGCCGACGACGAAATTCTGCGCCTGCAGTTTCTGCTTGAGATCGGCGCCGACATCACCACCAACGGTCCGGCGCACGTGGTCAGCATCGCGGAAGAGGAAGGGCAGATCGAGGATCTGCAGTTCCGGTGCCCAACCGGAGAGCGACGAGACCGTCGAGAGACTGGCCTGGATGGAGCCGAGGCGCACGCCCTCGGCCACCTCCTTCTCGCCGCCGAGCGCACCGTTCCTGACGATATTGAACTTGAACTGGCCGGGCAGCTTCGCTTCGACCAGTTCGCCGATCTTCACCCAGATCTTCGTTTCCGGCTTGTCGTCGCCGAGCAGCGAAGCGATCGTGATCGTCGTCGTGCGGGCAGCGGCGGTGCGGACGAAAGCGGGCGCTGCAAGCACCGTTCCGGTGAGAGCAGCGGTCTTCAGGAAATGGCGTCGATTGAGATTATCCATGGGGTTGTCCTGTTTACGAGAAGATGATGGCCCAGGCGCAAAGGATTGCGAGCGAGACCAGGAGAGCGAGCAGATAGGGAACCACCGCCCGAAAGAGCTCCGAGGCGGGAATGCGCGTGACGCCGCTGACGACGAAGATCAGCATGCCGAGCGGCGGCGTCAGTCCGTGGATCATCAGGTTGACGACGATGATCACCCCGAACTGAATGGGATCGATGCCGGCGGCAACCGCTGCCGGCAGCAGGATCGGGCCGAACAGCAGGATCGCAGCGCCGATATCGAGAACAAGGCCGACAACCAGCAGGATGACGTTCGACAGCAGGATGACCGCAAGCGCGCTGCCGCCGAGTGCCGTCGTCAGATGCGAGATCAGCCCGGACACGTCGTCGACAGCCAGCAGGAAGGCAAAGGGGCCGGCCGTGCCGATGAGGAGACCGATTGCCGCCGCTTCAACTGCTGCCTGGCGAAAGGCGGCATAGAGCGAGAGAATGCCGAGCCGCGCGCCGATGCCGAGCAGCAGCGTGTAGAAAGCAGCAAGCGCTGCCGCTTCCGTGGTCGTGACGATGCCAATGCGGATGCCGACGACGACGATGATGCCGAGCCCGAAGGCTGGGATAGCCTGAACCGCTGACTGCCAGCGCTGTCTCGCGTTTGCGCGCGGCAAAGGCACCTGTTCGCTGACCGTCAGATGGATGGCGATTGCCAGGCATATGGCCATCAGCCCGCCGGCAAAGAAACCGCCGACGAGCAGCGAGCCGACGGAAAGATTGGTCGCCGTCGCAAGGATGAGAAATGCGATCGACGGCGGGATGACGTTGTCGAGAACCGATGTCGAGGCGATGATCGCCGCCGCCTGCGCCGGCCGATAGCCGTGTTTGACCAGTTCGGGCTGGAAGGTCGACGCGCCGAAAGCGGCATTTGCGACCGACGAGCCGGAGGCGCCTGAAAAAAGGACGCTGGTCAAGAGCGTCGTCTGCGCCAGCCCTGCCCGGCGATGGCCGACCATGGCGGCGGCGAAGCGCACGAGCTGGTTGGCGACGCCGGAGGCCGTCAGCAGGCCGCCGGCAAGCAGGAAGAAGGGAATGGCGAGCAGCAGGAATTTCGAGATGCCGGTGACGGTCGCGGAAACGATCGCCGGCTCCGGCAGGCTGCTGCCGAAGGCGATGACGACATAGGCTGCGGCAAGAAAGGCGTGCGGCAGCGGCGCAGCAAGCAGGAGACCGATTGCCGCAATAAGTCCGAGGAAGATGCTCGGCGGCCAGTCGAGATCGAGCGCGACATGCGGGATACCGGCATAGAGCGCGACCCCCACGGCAAGCGAGAGAGCAACCGGCAGGAGCTTGCCTTCGGCAATGCGCTGCAGAAGCAGCACGACGAGGATCAGCGCGCCGCCGGCGCCGAGGAAACCGAAGCGGATCCATTCCGGCACGCCGAGCGTCGGCGAGACGCCGCCGAGCATCGTCATGATCTCGCTGCCGCCAAAACTCAGGATCAGCGCAGAAAGCACGGTGAAAACATCGGCGCCGATCCGCGTCACCTTCTGCAGGTTTTCCGGCAGGATCTTGACGAAGACGTCGAGGCGCATGGCAAGCGCGCTGTTGAGGCTGAGCGGCGCGCCGAGCGCGATCAGGCCCACATGCAGCCAGATGCCGAGATCCTCGGCACCGATGAAGCCGGCGCTGAAGAAATAGCGCAGGCAGACTGTGACGAGCACCATCAAGAGCAGCACGGCGAGAACGAGTGCCGCCGCAATGCCGAGAACCGCTTCGATCACCCGCAGCAGGCGCGCTGCCACCCCGCTGTCCGGAGCAGCCTGTTCGATCGGATGAAATTCACTCGTGGCCACAACACTTACCTTCTGGCGAGAGGATCAGGCATTCTTGACGGTCGAAAGATCGCGATCGAAGAGCGTCGACCAGGTGTAGTTCCGCGCCTTCGAGACCTCCCTGCTGACATCGAGCCGCGGCAGCACCTTTTCGCCGAAACGATAGGCTTCCTCAAGCAGCGGCATGCCAGAAAGAATGAAAGTATCGACACCAGCCTTTTGATAGGCTTCGAGCGTGCGCAGAACCGTATCCGGCGAACCGACGATCGCCGTGCCGGGGCCGGGCCTCACCAGGCCGATGCCGGCCCAGAGGTTCGGTGCAACTTCGAGATCGCGCAGATTTTCCGGCTTGAGGCCGCCGTGCAAGGCTGTCATGCGCTGCTGGCCGACGGAATCGCTTCTTGCGACAAAGCGCTGGTTGGCAGTGATCGCCGCATCGTCCATGCGGCCATAGAGATCGGCCGCCGCTTCCCAGGCCTTTTCGTCGGTGTCGCGAACGATGACATAGAGGCGGATGCCATATTCCAGTTCACGCCCGTATTGGGTGGCACGCGCCTTCACCGCCTCGACCTTCTCGCCGATCTGGGCGGGCGTCTCGCCCCAGGAGAGATAGGTGTCCACATGTCTTGCCGCGACTTCAAGCGCCTTATCCGAGGAGCCGCCGAACCAGAGCGGCGGCGGTGCGATGCTCTCGCCGACCGGCAAGGCGAGCTTGGCGCCGTCGGTCGAGAAATACTTGCCCTGATGGGTGACGCTCTCGCCGGCAAAGAGCCGGTGCCAGAGCTGCAGATATTCGTCCGCCATGTCATAGCGCTCGTCATGCGGCAGCGTCATGCCATAGGCGCCGAGCATCTTGGCGTCGCCGGAAACGACATTGATCAGCAGCCGGCCGCGGGCGAATTCCTGAAAGGTCGCCGCCATCTTGGCAAGCAATGTCGGTGCGACGAGGCCGGGATGGATGGCAACCAGAAAACGCAGCCGCTCGGTGTGGGCAAGCAGCGCACTCGCCAGCACCCAGACATCATGGGCGCCGGTCGCAAACAGCGCGCCGGTGTAACCCAGATGGTCATAGGCCTGGGCAAGCTGCTTGTAATAGCCGTAGTCGACTTGACGTGAGCCTTCCGGCTGCCAGGGATACTCGCCGTCGGGCGCGCACATGTACCAGAAAACGTTCATCGCCTGATTCCTTCGTTATCTCGTCGTTTCCGGGCGTTTCAGCACGATGGCCTTGTCGAAATGGCCGTGGCGCAGCAGCGTATCGGCCTCTTCCTGTTGTTCGGCAATGATCTCGTCGTCGATCGGAAAGACGGTGAAGTCGCGCGAGTGCACCACCTTTTCCCAGGCATCGATATCCGTTCCGTCGCGGTCGCCAGATCCGCCGCGGTCGCCAGATGCAAGAAGCCGGGCGGCGGCACGCGGATCGGCAGCGATCTCGACGCCGATCCGGCTGAGTTCGGAGACGATCGCCCGAATTTCCGCCGCCGAAAGGCCGTTCCGCTCCAATGTCCAGAACAAAGAACGGTTGGGAATGGCCGCGCCGCAGCGAGCGATCAACCTGACGTCGTCGCGCTCCAGCGCCTTTTCGAGACGCGGCGACATGGCGACCCAGGCATCGACACGCCCTTCGAGCAGATCGGCGAGCGAGTCGCGCGCGCCGCTTTCGACCCGCTCGACATCGGGCAGGCTCATCCCCTCACCTTCGAGGCTACGGGCCAGCAAATAAGTGTGAAACGAACCGTCGATCAGCGAGATCCGGCGGTCTTTCAACTCAGCGACGGAGCCGATCGGACTGTCGCTCCTGACGAAGATAGCGCCGTTGGCCGGGCGCGGCGCGGAGGCAGCAATATATTCGACGCCGAGCCCGCGCATATCCGCCTCGATCGGCGGTGTCGAGCCAGTGCCGCCGAGATCGATGTCGCCACTTTCCAGCAGTGCCGCGGTATCACGGCCCTCGGCATAAGAGATGAATGTTGGCTGCAGATCGACGAAGGCGCCGGGCCAGAGCCGCGCGAGGCGAAGATGCAGATTGTTGGGATGAACGCCAATTTTCATTCTGTCCGACCGCTACGTGGCTGATGGCATTCAATTTACTTTTTTATATATTGATTGCGAGGAAGTGATTGTCGTCGGCAAGGGGAAATCGGCTTTCAAATCCCATAAAATCGATAGGCAATGAAATCTTTTACCAGATCGAGCGAAGTGAGTGAGCAGGAGTTGAAAATTCGGCGCCGTCACTTTACTTTTTTATAGAACCTTCAAGGACGACACCGTTGACGAAGCCCGTTTCCTCAAGAGTCTGCCGCGATGTCGGCGCAGCCAGCGAATTGCTGAAGCTGATCGCCAATGCCAACCGCCTGGCGATCGTCTGCTATCTCATGGAGACGGAAGCCTCGGTCTCGGCGATGGAGGACGAACTCGGTATCCGCCAGCCGACGCTTTCCCAGCAGTTGAGCGAGCTTCGCGAGGCCGGTGTGATCGAAGGACGCCGCGACGGCAAGGCAATCGTCTATCGCGTCCTCGATCCGCGCGTCGAGACGATCGTGCAAACTCTGCGGGACATGTTCTCTGGCCTCGACGACGTCACCGGGCGCTTCGGAATGACGAAGCTGCCGGTCGACGAAATGATGTTCGATTGAACCTGGGATGATCGACCTCTATACCTGGATTACGCCGAACGGCCTGAAGGTTTCGATCGCGCTCGAGGAGTTCGGCCTTCCCTATCGCTCCCATGCGATCGATATCACCAAGGGAGATCAATTCCTGCAGGACTATCTCGTCATCAATCCGGGCGGCAAGATTCCTGTTATCATCGATCACGAGACCGGCATTACGCTTGCCGAATCCGGCGCCATCCTGCTCTACCTCGGCGAAAAGACCGGCCGCTTCCTGCCCCGGCAGGGTGCCGCCCGGCATCACACGATCGAATGGCTGATGTGGCAGATGGGCGGCTTCGGGCCGACGCTCGGCAACGCCCATTATTTCCTGACCTACAACAGCGGCGAAGCGCCATTCGCGGAGGATCTCTTTCGCAGGGACACCCGCCGCCTCTACGAGACGCTGAACGCGCGGCTCGAAGGCCGCGACTATCTCGTCGACGATTATTCCATCGCCGACATGGCGGTCTGGCCTTGGGTATCCCGTTTTAAGCGCCACGAGATCGACCTGAATGCATTCCCGAACGTCAAACGATGGTATCTCAGGCTTGCGGCGCGGCCACAGGTCAAGCGCGGCTATGATGTTCCGCATTTCACATCCGAAATACCGCAGCCCTGAAGACCTTGCCGACGTGGCGTATTGATCCAGCCCGAAAGTGCGGCAATTTGATTATTTTTTGCGCACACCTATTTGTGCACACTTTTCAGGCGAACGCCTTGCCAAAATTGCTGCAGTGCGTCATGAATAGACAATGACGCATCTCGATCTGACAATTCTGGTGATCGACGAAAATGCCATACGCGCCTCCATCATCGAAGAAGGACTGCGCGAGGCAGGGCATGTGCGCGTCACCGTGGTCCACGAGGTCAACGGCATCGCGCGAATCATCGAAACGCTGATGCCCGACGTGATCATCATCGATATCGAGAATCCCAACCGCGACATGATGGAGCATCTGTTCCAGCTGACGCGCACGGTCAGCCGCCCGATCGCCATGTTCGTCGATCGCTCCGACACGGCCTCGATCGAGGCTGCCGTCGATGCGGGCGTCTCGGCCTATATCGTCGACGGATTGAAGAAGGAACGCGTCAAACCGATCCTCGACATGGCCGTCAGCCGCTTCAATGCCTTCAACCGGCTACGGCGAGAGCTTGCCGATGCCCGCTCCGCGCTGGAGGAACGCAAGCTGGTCGAGCGCGCCAAGGGCATATTGATGAAGATGCGCGGCCTGTCGGAGGAAGAGGCTTTCGCCCTGCTGCGCCAGACAGCGATGAACGAAAAGAAGAAGATGTCGGAAATCGCCCAGAGCGTCGTCACTGCCGCTGGGCTGTTGATGTAATGGCCGACCTGATGAATTTCCGGAGGAAACCGGAGTGGATATGATGACAACGACCTCCAACTCCGGCGGCGAGCTGCCCTCGCCCGTGCGGGTGAACAACGAAGGACCGAAAGTGCTGCGGGCCGGTTTCATTCCGCTCGTCGATGCATCGGTGCTGATTGCCGCCGCAGAATTCGGCTTCGCGCGGAAGGAAGGCCTGACGCTCGATCTCGTCAAGGACGTCTCCTGGGCGAATGTGCGTGACCGCCTGGCATTCCGCCAGTTCGACATTGCCCACATGCTGTCGCCGATGCCCGTCGCCTCCATGCTCGGCCTCGGCTCCAATCCCTCACCGACGATCACGCCATTTTCGCTGGGGCGCGGCGGCAATGCGATCACGCTGTCGACGCGGTTCTTCGACAGGATGCGGAATGACGCGGGATTGCCGGAAACGGCAAGCGCGCTCGACAATGCCCGCGCCCTGGCAAAAACATTGGCGGCAATGAAGGCCCGCGGCGAGCCGCTGCCGACTTTCGGGGTCACCTATCCCTTCTCCTCGCACAATTACGAATTCCGCTACTGGCTGGCGGCCGGCGGCATCGACCCCGACAAGGACGTCAGGCTTGTCGTGGTGCCACCGCCCATGACTTCGGATGCGCTGGCAGCCGGTGCGATTGACGGTTTCTGCGTCGGCGCGCCGTGGAACATGGTCGCTTCAGAGCGCGGCGTCGGCCGCATCGTCGCCGCCAAACAGGATATCTGGCCGTCGGCACCGGAAAAGGTAATCGGCATGCGGCCGGACTGGGCGGAAAGCCATCCGGAAACCGTTTCCCGGCTGATCGTGGCCCTCGACGCGGCAGCCCGCTGGTGCGACCGGCCGGAAAATCACGACGCGCTGGCGGCAGCTCTAGCCGACCCGCGCTATATCGCTGCCCCCGTCGAGATTATTCGCCGTGTGCTCGCCGGCGAATTCAGCCTCGACGCAAAAGGTAACCGCCGCATCATCACCGATTATTTCATGTTCCATTCCGGCTTCGCCAATTATCCCCGGCCAAGCCATGCGCTCTGGATTTACAGCCAGATGATCCGCTGGGGACAGGCCGAGGTCAGCCTTAACATGGCAAGGGCCGCCGCATCCGCCTACCGCCCGGATCTCTACCGGACGGCTCTCGGCGACGGCAACGCACCCGACGATGCCGATATCCGCATCGAAGGCGGCGACGAGGGCGACCGCTTCATGGACGGCCACGTCTTCGACCCGGCTAGGTTGCCTGATTATGTCGCAGGCTTTGCCGTTAAAAGCGCCCTGCCCTTCATGTCCGACGACGAGGCCTGATTGACGCCGGCCTGCACAAAACGCCAGCAAGGATCTGCCTGCCTCACAACAAGCGCACAAAAGATTTGCACGACTGATGGCGGCCTGAAAAACATGCATCCGTCAGATTTTTGAATAATATGATTTATATTCAAGGGCTTGTACAAGTGACAACAAACTGGCACGCGGTTTGCATTGTCATTATTGCACCGGTCAATGGCGATCAGCGCAGAATGAGCGCGCGATAGGCGCTCATAGGAGACACAGAGGTTACCCTTCAGATCGAAGATGTAATCTAAGCTTGAGCAAGCCGGCATACGGATTGCTTCTAGGCAACAGGGCTAGAAGGCCCAAGAATTCGGCGTCCAACGGCGGGCGCCACCAGCAAAGCCGCTGATCAGGATATTTCGCGCACCTCGTGTATGCGCGTCCTGACCAGCGGCTTTTTGTTTTAACCCTCAGCGATGGATCGGCACGACCTTGTCGGGCCCCGGAGAAGTTATGTCTGTCATCGAGAAAGCACATCCCATGTCGGCCGGCGAACCAGCCAAAGCATTGTGGATCTCCACTGTAGCCTTCACCCTCTGTTTTGCCGTGTGGACGATCTTCGCGATCATCGGCATTCGCATCAAGCAGGATCTCGGGCTGAACGAGGCCGAGTTCGGATTGCTGGTCGGCACCCCCGTGCTGACCGGCTCGCTCGTGCGCATCGTCCTTGGCATCTGGACGGGGCGCTACGGTGGCCGTCTCGTTTACACGCTCACCATGCTGGCCGCCGCATTGGCGACCTTCCTGCTCTCCTACGCCCAGACTTATACGCAGATGTTGATCGCCGGCCTTGGCGTCGGCCTCGCCGGCGGCTCCTTCGCGGTCGGTGTCGCCTATGTCTCGCCTTTCTTCCCGGCTGAGAAGCAGGGAACCGCGCTCGGCATCTTCGGTGCCGGCAATGTCGGCGCGGCTGTGACCAAATTCGCGGCGCCTTTCGTGTTGCTCGCATGGGGCTGGCAGGCGGTTGCCGAGATCTGGGCCGTCTGTCTGGCACTGATGGCAATCGTCTTCTGGTTCACCACGACCGATGATCCGGCCTACCGTCTCCGCCGCGAACGCCGCGTCGCCACCAAGAGTTTTGCCGAGGAATTCGCGCCGCTGCAGAACGTTCAGGTCTGGCGCTTCTCGCTTTACTATTTCTTCGCCTTCGGCGGTTTCGTCGCCCTGTCGCTGTGGCTGCCGCGCTATCTGGTCGGCGTCTACGGCTTCCACCTGGAAACCGCCGGCATGATCGCGGCCGCCTACTCCATCCCGGGCAGCATCTTCCGCGCCTTCGGTGGCGTGCTGTCGGACAAGAAGGGCGCGCGCAGCGTGATGTATACGATGCTTGCCGTATCGGCCGTGGCCACCCTCATCCTTTCGCTGCCGGCTGCTTCTGGGGCCGGGACAGGTCCGGCCTTCGGTATCACCCCCGTCATCTTCATCGTCGTCATCTTCGTGCTCGGGTTCTTCATGAGCCTCGGCAAAGCTGCCGTCTACAAGCACATTCCGGCCTACTACCCAGAAAACGTAGGCGCAGTCGGCGGCATCGTCGGGATGATGGGCGGCCTTGGCGGCTTCATCCTTCCGATCGCCTTTGGCCTCCTCAAGGACATAACCGGCCTCTGGTCCAGCTGTTTCCTGCTGCTCTTCGCGATCGTCGTGATCTCTCTCATCTGGATGCACCTGTCCGTCAAGCAACTGTCGCGCCAAGGGCACTCGGCGCCCCTGGCTGCAACCTGATCAAGGACCTGGAAATATGACCGAAAAACTTGTCATCATCGGCAATGGCATGGCGCCCGGGCGCATGCTGGAGCACCTCTTCGAGCAGGCGCCGGGTCGCTATGAAGTTACGATCTTCAATGCCGAGCCGCGCGTCAATTACGACCGCATCATGCTGTCGCCGGTTCTCTCAGGAGAAAAGGACTACGAACAGATCATCATTCACGGCGACGGCTGGTATATCAAGCATGGCATCATGCTCTACAAGGGCCACAAGATCGTCAACATCGATCGCGCCGCCAAGACCGTCACCTCCGACCACGGCGTCACCGAAAGCTACGACAAGCTGGTGATCGCAACCGGTTCCGTGCCCTTCATCATTCCCGTTCCCGGCAAGGACCTGCCCGGCGTCATCACCTATCGCGATCTCGATGACGTGCAGGCGATGCTGCTTGCCGCTCAATCGCGCGAAAAGGCTGTCGTCATCGGCGGCGGTCTGCTTGGCCTGGAAGCGGCAGCCGGCCTTGCCCAGCGCGGCATGGACGTCACCGTATTGCACGTCATGCCGACGCTGATGGAACGCCAGCTCGACCCCGCCGCCGGCTACCTGCTGCAGAAGGCGGTCGAGGAACGCGGCATCAAGGTCATCTGCAAGGCCAATACCAAGGCGATCGTCGGCAACGGCAAGGTCGAGGGCATCGAGCTTGACGACGGCCGCATCATCCCGGCAACGCTGGTCGTCATGGCCGTCGGCATTCGCCCGAGTGTCGGCCTGGCGAAGGACGCCGGCATTGCAGTCAATCGCGGCATCGTCGTCGATGCCGGCATGCAGACCTCGGATGGCGACATTCTCGCGCTCGGCGAATGTGCCGAGGTCGGCGGCATGGTCTATGGCCTTGTTGCGCCACTCTATGAAATGGCCCGCATCGCCGCCGCGCATCTCTCCGGCGATCGCTCGCCCGCCTTTGTTCACGCGGATACGCCGACCAAGCTCAAGGTCACCGGCATCGAGCTTTATTCACTCGGCGACTTCGCCGACGGCGACGACCGCGAGGAGATCGTGCTGCGCGATGCCAGCGCCGGCGTCTACAAGCGCCTGGTGCTGAAGGACAACAAGATCATCGGCACCGTGCTTTACGGTGAGACCGCCGATGGTGCCTGGTTCAATGACCTGAAGAAGAAGGCAACCGATATTTCGGAGATGCGCGAGACGCTGATCTTCGGACAGGCCTATCAGGGAGGGTCGCCGCTGGACCCTATGGCGGCCGTTGCAGCCTTGCCGGATGACGCGGAGATCTGTGGCTGCAACGGCGTATGCAAGGGCAAAATCACCTCGACGATTTCGGGCAAAGGGCTGACGTCGCTCGACGACGTGCGCGCCCATACGAAGGCATCCGCCTCGTGCGGCTCCTGCACCGGCCTCGTCGAACAACTCATGGCACTGACGCTCGGCGACAGCTACAACCCGGCTGCGGTCCAGCCGATGTGCACCTGCACCGAACTCGGCCATGACGATGTCCGCCGCTTGATCAAGGCGAAGGGGTTGAAGAGCATCCCTGCCGTCATGCAGGAGCTCGAATGGAAGACTTCCTGCGGCTGCGCCAAATGTCGGCCGGCGCTCAACTACTACCTGGTCTGCGATTGGCCCGACGAATATGCCGACGACTACCAGTCGCGCTTCATCAATGAGCGCGTGCACGCCAACATCCAGAAGGACGGCACCTACTCCGTCGTTCCGCGGATGTGGGGTGGCGTCACCAATGCGAACGAGCTGCGCGCCATCGCCGATGTCGTCGATAAGTTCGAAATCCCGATGGTAAAGGTCACCGGCGGCCAGCGCATCGATCTGCTCGGCATCGAGAAGGAAGACCTGCCCGCCGTCTGGGCCGATCTCGGCAAGGCCGGCTTCGTCTCCGGCCAGGCCTATGCCAAGGGTCTGCGCACGGTGAAGACCTGCGTCGGCTCTGACTGGTGTCGCTTCGGCACGCAGGATTCCACCGGTCTCGGCATCCGCATCGAGAGGTTCATGTGGGGCTCCTGGACGCCGGCCAAACTGAAGATGGCCGTGTCCGGCTGCCCGCGCAACTGCGCGGAAGCAACCTGCAAGGACATCGGCGTGATCTGCGTGGATTCCGGTTTCGAGATCCATTTCGCCGGTGCAGCCGGTCTCGACATCAAGGGCACGGAGGTCCTTGGGCTTGTCCGGACCGAGGACGAGGCGCTGGAGCATATCGTGGCACTGACGCAGATGTACCGCGAGCAGGCCCGCTATCTCGAGCGGATCTACAAGTGGGCCAAGCGCGTCGGCCTGGAGGAAATCCGCCGCCAGATCATGGGCGATGCCGAAAAGCGCGAAGCCTATTACGAACGCTTCGTCTTCAGCCAAAAATTTGCCCAGGTCGATCCCTGGTCGGAGCGTGTCTCCGGCAAGGACAAGCACGAGTTCAAGCCGATGGCGACGATCGGCTATCCGCAGGCTGCAGAGTAAGGAGATGGATATGAACTGGATCGCAATCGGTGACATCTCCGATATCCCGCTACGCGGTGCGCGCTGCGTGAAGACGCCGCAGGGCAAGATTGCCGTCTTCCGCACGGCCGAAAACGAGGTCTTCGCCATCGAGGATCACTGCCCGCACAAGGGCGGCCCGCTCTCCCAGGGCATCGTCCACGCCAAGTCAGTCACCTGCCCGCTGCACAACTGGGTGATCTCGCTGGAAACAGGCAGGGCGCTCGGCGCCGACGAAGGCGAGGTCCGGACGATACCGGTGCTGAACGAAGACGGCCGGCTATTCATCGCCTTGGAAAGCCTGATGATGGCGGCGGAATAGATGGCGGCTGAGGTCAAAACCACCTGTCCCTATTGCGGCGTCGGCTGCGGCGTTCTGGCCACGATCGACGAGGCAGGCGCAGTCAGCGTCAAAGGAGATCCCGAGCATCCGGCGAATTTCGGGCGGCTCTGCTCGAAGGGTTCTGCCCTTGCCGAAACCATCGACCTCGATGGCCGGCTTCTCCACCCCGAGATCGCAGGCGAACGGAGCGACTGGGACGAGGCGCTTGATCTGGTCGCCCGGCGTTTTTCTGAAACGATCGCCGAACACGGGCCGGATTCGGTTGCCTTCTACGTCTCGGGCCAGTTGCTGACCGAGGATTACTACGTTGCCAACAAGCTGATGAAGGGCTTCATCGGTTCCGGCAATATCGACACCAATTCAAGGCTCTGCATGTCCTCCTCCGTGGCGGGGCATCGCCGCGCCTTCGGCGCCGATACGGTGCCTGGGACCTATGAGGATATCGAGCTTGCGGATCTGGTGATCCTGACCGGCTCCAATCTTGCCTGGTGTCATCCCGTCATCTACCAGCGGCTTGCCGCCGCAAAGACGGCGCGGCCAAACATGCGGATCGTCGTCATCGATCCGCGCCGGACGATGACCTGCGACATCGCCGACCTGCACCTCGCCATCCGTCCGGACGGCGACGTCGCGCTGTTCATGGGACTGCTTGCGCATCTCGCGACAAGTCCGGCAATCGACCAGAATTACATCGGCGCCCATACCGAAGGTTTCGCCGAAGCTTTTGCGGCTGCCGCCGCGCTTGATATCAACGATCTCCTGGAGCGGACTGGCCTGCCGGCCATGCAGATCAGGGAGTTCTTCCGCCTGTTCGAGACGACGCCGAAGGTCGTGACCTGCTACAGCCAGGGCGTCAACCAATCCTCCTCCGGCTCCGACAAGGTGAATGCAATCCTCAACTGCCACCTGGCGACCGGTCGCATTGGCCGTCCCGGCATGGGACCGTTCTCGCTGACCGGCCAGCCGAACGCCATGGGCGGGCGCGAGGTCGGCGGTCTCGCCAATATGCTTGCCGCCCATATGGCGATCGAGAATGCCGACGATCGGGATCGCGTGCAGCGCTTCTGGAACTCGCCCGTCATCGCCGCAAAGCCCGGCCTGAAGGCAGTCGACATGTTCCACGCCGTGGCCGACGGGCGCATCAAGGCGCTCTGGATCATGGCGACCAATCCCGTCGTCTCGATGCCGGATGCCGACAGCGTCGAAAGCGCGATCGCCGCCTGTCCCTTCGTCGTCGTGTCGGACATCCTCAAAGAGACGGACACGACCCGGCACGCAGATGTGCTTCTGCCCTCGCTCGGCTGGGGCGAGAAGGATGGCACCGTCACCAATTCCGAACGGCGCATTTCAAGGCAACGGCCGTTTCTCGACATTCCCGGCGATGCGAGGGCGGACTGGTGGCAGCTTGCAGAGGTCGGACGCCGCATGGGATTTGCTGGCGCCTTCGATTTTGATGCGCCGGACGCAATCTTTGCGGAGCATGCGGCGCTTTCGGCCTTCGAAAATAACGGCAGCCGCGATTTCGACATCGGCGCGCGCGCCGGCATGAGCGGCGGCGCCTATGAGGAGCTGTCGCCCTTTCAGTGGCCGCACGCCGCAGGGACCGCACCCAGCGTCACCCGCTTCTTTGCCGAGGGCGGTTTCTTCCATCCCGATGGCAAGGCGCGCTTCGTCGCGGTCAAACCGCCCGCAACCGATCGCACCAATGCCGAGTACCCCTTCACGCTGAATACCGGGCGCATCCGCGACCAGTGGCACACGATGACGCGAACCGGAAAAAGCGCGCGGCTTTCTGCCCATATCGCCGAACCTTTTGCGGAAATCCATCCGCGCGACGCGATCGAGACCGGTATATCAAGCGCGGGCCTCGTCGAAATCGACAGCCCACACGGCAAGGCAATCGTCAGGGCGCTGGTCACCGATCGCCAGGCACGCGGCGGCATCTTTGCGCCGATGCACTGGAACGACCAGTTCGCCGCAAGAGCGCGGATCGACGCCGTGGTCGCACCGATCACCGATCCTGTTTCCGGTCAGCCGGCATCGAAGAACGTTGCCGTCGCCGTCCGGCCGTTTCGCGCCACCCATTACGGTTTCGCCGTCTCCGCCACAAAGCCCGCCACGCCTGACGCCGCCTATTGGGCACTGGCAAAAGCCGCCGGCGGCTGGCGGCTGGAGCTTGCTTTCGGCGAAAACGTCGAAGACTGGACGGCCTGGTGCCGCGCGGTTTTCGCCATTCCGGCAGAGATCGAACCGCTTGGTTATGCCGACCGGCAATCCGGCGACCTGAGGCTCGCCTTCTTCGATGGCGAGGTCTTGCTTGCCGCGCTGTTTCTCGCCCGCGAGCCCGTCGCCGTCGCACGCAACTGGGCGATCTCGCAGCTTTCAGCCTCGCATGGCGACCTCAGGAAACGCTTTGCGCTCGTTGCAGGCCGTCCCGGCGCCGGCAGGCCGGATCCGGGCGCAACCGTCTGCTCCTGCTTCAGTGTCGGGGTCAACCAGATCGCTGCTGCCGTGCGCGGCGGATGTCACGGCGTCGAGGCGGTCGGCAAGGAAACGAGCGCTGGAACCAATTGCGGCTCCTGCCGCAGCGAAATCGGCAGGATCATCGATCGCTGTCTTGCCGCAGCCGCGGAATGAGACGTACAAAAGCAAGCAGGACGCAGCCGGAGCATTGTCAGGCCCTGTTCGGGACGATCAGCATCCTGTGTTCGGCGGCGATGCGGACCGAGACCTCGTCATAGGATGAGAGAGTCGGGTGCGGCGTCTCCATCTTGTGGTGATGTGTTGCCGTGATGACCATGACATCGGCACCCGCCGCCTCGCCGGCGGTGATGCCGGCTGCGACATCCTCGAACACCAGGCAATCCTGGGTGCTGACGCCGAGGCGCTCGGCTCCGAGAATATAACATTGCGGGTCGGGTTTTCCGACCTTGACGTCCTCAGCCGTCACCATAAATCTCGGCACCGGCAAGCCTGCTGCCTCCAGTCGCCGGTGAGCAAGGCGCAACGGCGAGGAGGTGACGATCGCCCAGCGATCCGGGGGCAATGAACTCAGAAAGGTCGCGGCGCCGGGAATGGCAACGACATCGCTGACATCGGCGATTTCAGCCTCGGTCACAAGTCTTGATTCATGTTCGGGATCGACGCCGGGCAAGTTCAGCCGGGTGATCGTGTCAATGCCGCGCGATCCATGCATCTTCGGCAAAAACGTGGCGACATCGAGCCCATGGCGCCTTGCCCAGTCACTCCATGCACGCTCGGCCGCATGGATCGAATTGAGGATGGTGCCGTCCATATCGAACAGGAAGGCGGCATAGGGCTTCTCGAAGCCGCGGGGCATCGGCATAGACAAAAGGCTGAATCCTTCAGGGAAAGAGTCGAACGGTGGTCGCTGTCTCGATGAAACGGCAAATCATGGCGTTTTGCAAGCTTTCGGGAGGATGGCGGTGACGCCTTCCAAACGCCTTCGCCTAGAAGGCCGCCGTACCCGAGGTGACGATCAAGTCGCAGGAAAGCCGGAGGCCAATCGGGTCGTGGCAGAGGTCATCGGCACCATCGGCGAGTTCCAGTGCGGCCGAAGCATCGGCGCGCAGGTAGGCTTGCGTAGCCGGATCGACGCGCATCGGTGCGGCGGTCCAGAGCGAGGGACGGCTGACGTCGATTGCGGAAATTTTAGCCTTGTCATTCCTGACGGCGTAGGAGGCGACCGCCATGCCACTCATCGTTAGGGTGAGCACAAGTGCGATCTGGAGACCGAGATCTGCGGCTTCGCGAAAGGAGATGAACATAGCGGCCTCATGCCACGGTTTTTTAGTATCTCCGCATGCAAGTAGGACATGCGCCGGCGCCGATCCAGCGACATCGCCCGTTAAGGTTTACGCATAACCATGCCGGGTACGCAGCGAGGCTTGAATGCATGTTTTCGGCAAATTTCGGAACAATGATTCCATCATCCAGTTACCCCTGGGTCATCCAAGATGAAAATCCAGGGAGGATATCCCATGTCTAAGTCCCTTATCGCCGCTTCGCTGCTTGCGATCGGCATGGCATCGTCAGCCTTTGCCCAGTCGAACCCCGATCCAATCGGGCCGACGAATGGCGGCTCGACTGATCCGAATTCGGGTACCTATTCATCCGACTACACCAACGATGACAACGGCATTCGTCCGGTACCTGTCTCGCCGGTCGATCCGACGACGACACAGAGCATCAGCCAGCCGAGGACGATGGAATGCCCCGGCATGCCGCAACAGATGTCCGGCGTCGACACGCGCGGTGGCCAGAGCGGCGCATCGATCAGCGAAGCCTGCCGCGAATACGACAACTAACCGACAGACTGCCGCTCTCACAAAAGGCCGGTTCACGCCGGCCTTTTTTAATGTCGCGAAGGCTATGAAAAGCTTTTCCGCCGGATGAAACTTTTGATCCGCGCGCTCCGTACATCCGTAGCAGATTGAAAAGAACACGAACGGAACGGCTTCATTGGCAAAGGACACCGCAAAACCTGTTATCCTCTGGTTTCGCAAGGACTTGCGCCTTGACGACAACCGGGCTCTCGATGCCGCCTATCGCTCCGGGCGTCCTATCATCCCCCTCCATATAAGCGAGCCGGAGGCAGCAGGCACCGGTCCGCTGGGCGCTGCGCAGGCCTGGTGGCTGCATCATTCGCTGGAAGCGCTCGACAGATCGCTGCGCAAGCGGAGAAGTCGGCTGGTGCTGGCAAGCGGCGAGGCGCTCGAAGTGCTCCGCGCCTTCAGCAGGGAGAGCGGGGCCGAAGCCGTCTTTTGGAACCGGCGCTACGATCCAGCCGGCATCTCCATCGACGTCCGTATCAAGCACGAATTGGAAAAGCAGGCGATCGAGGCAAGAAGCTTTGCGGGCCAGTTGCTGCACGAACCTTCCCGGCTGATGACCGGCAACGGCACGCCCTATCGCGTCTACACGCCATTCTGGCGCGCGCTGGAGGGCGGCGGCGAACCGGAGCCGCCGCTGGAGGCGCCGGCAAAACTGCGGCTTGCGTCGCAACTTCCGAAATCAGAAGCGCTGGAGAGCTGGAAGCTGCTCCCGACGAAACCGGACTGGGCGGGCGATTTTACCGATCTCTGGACACCCGGCGAAGAGGGCGCGCATGAGAAGCTGCGTGCCTTCATCGAAGACGCGCTCGACGGCTACAAGGAAAACCGAGACTATCCTGCGAGACCCGCGACGTCGATGCTGTCGCCACACCTGGCGTTCGGCGAGATCTCCCCTGCCCGCATCTGGGCTGCCACACGCGGCCTGTCGAAACGGGTGGCAGCGGCCGATGTCGTGCATTTTCGCAAGGAGATCGCCTGGCGCGAATTCTCCTATCACCTGCTTTTCCACTTCCCGCGTCTTGCCTCGAACAACTGGAACGAGCGTTTCGACGGCTTCGAATGGCGCAACGACGACGACGATTTCAGGGCGTGGCGCCGCGGCATGACCGGCTATCCGATCATTGATGCCGGCATGCGCCAGCTCTGGCGCCATGGCTGGATGCACAATCGCGTGCGCATGATCGTCGCCTCCTTCCTCATCAAGGATCTGATGATCGACTGGCGCCGGGGCGAAGCCTGGTTCCGGGATACGCTTGTCGATGCCGATCCCGCCAACAATGCGGCAAGCTGGCAATGGGTGGCGGGCTCGGGAGCTGACGCCTCGCCGTTTTTCCGCATCTTCAATCCGGTGCTGCAGGGTGAAAAATTCGATCCCGACGGCAACTATGTCAGGAGCTATGTGCCGGAGCTTCGAGAGCTCGGGGCAAAATACATCCACCGGCCGTTCGAGGCGCCGAGGAGCCTGCTCGACGAGGCCGGCATCGCGCTTGGCCAGACCTATCCGAAACCGATCGTCGATCACGCACTCGCCCGCAACCGGGCGCTCGCCGCCTACAATGCCACGAGGGATGCCGCATGAACGCGCACTTCCGTCCAGCTCCCCGCCGGCTGAAGATCGCCGTCATCGGCTCCGGCATCTCGGGCGCCTCCGCAGCCTGGGCGCTGTGTCAGGTGCACGACGTTACGCTTTATGAGAGCCAAGCACGGGCCGGAGGCCATACAGCGACGGTCGACGTCGATTACGACGGGGTTCAAATTGCGGTCGATACCGGCTTCATCGTCTATAACGAACAGAATTACCCCAACCTGACGGCGCTGTTTGCCGAGCTCGGCATCGCGACACACGCAAGCGATATGAGCTTTTCGCTCTCGCTCGATCGCGGCAGGCTGGAATGGAGCGGCGGCGGGCTATCCTCGATCTTTGCGCAAAAGCGCAACCTGCTGCGGCCATCGTTTCTCTGGATGATCCGCGAGATCCTGCGCTTCAATCGCAGCTGCCTCGAAGATCGCGCCGCCGGCCATCTCGCCTCGCGCTCGATCGGCGATTATCTCGACTGGCGCGGCTTCTCGCCCGGATTCACCAACAACTATCTCGTGCCGATGGCGGCGGCGATCTGGTCGACACCATCAACCCGCATGCTGCAGTTTCCCGCCGAGCATTTCGTCAATTTCTTCGACAATCACCGGCTGATCTATCGCCGACAGCACCAGTGGCGCACAGTGACCGGCGGCAGCCGCACCTATCTCGACCGGCTGCTGCGGCCGCTCGGCGAACGCGTGAAACTTTCGTGCGGCGTGCGCAGCGTCATCCGCTCCGAGCGCGGCGTCACGATCATCGACGAGACGGGGATCGAACACCCGTTCGATAAGGTGATTTTCGCCTGCCACAGCGATCAGACAACCCGCCTGCTCGCCGATGCCACCGATCGGGAAAGCAGGCTGCTCGCCGCCATCCCCTATCAGCCGAACCGCGTCGTCCTGCACCGCGACCAATCGCTGATGCCGCAGCGGCGCAGGGTTTGGGCCTCGTGGAACTATCTCCGTTCAAGCCGTGAAGATGGAAAGGCCGAAGTCGCCGTGACTTACTGGATGAACCGGCTGCAGGGCATCGACGATAAATTCCCGCTATTCGTGACCCTCAATCCCGACCGCGAGCCGGAACGTTGCAAAGTGTTTGCCGAATTCACCTACGAGCATCCGCAATTCTCGGCGGACGCCATGGCCGCACAACAGGCGCTCGCCGTCATTCAGGGAGAGAACCATTGCCATTTCGCAGGTGCCTGGACGGGGTACGGTTTCCATGAAGATGGCCTCGTTTCCGGTCTGGCTGCGGCAGAGGCCTTGGGCGGGATCATACCCTGGCGGATTGCCCGAACCTCGGAACCTCAACCGGACGTGGCGGCATGACAGGACGCGGCAAAAAAAGGCGTGGCATGAATGCGGCGGCCAACGGCGCTCCACCGGATGCCGCCGCAGCACTCTATGTCGGCGAGATCATGCATCAACGCATGAAACCGTTCGGCCATCGCTTCCGTTACCGTGTCTTCTCGCTGCTTGTCGATCTCGACAGACTGGACGAGGCCGGCGAGTTATCGGTGCTGTTTTCCGTCAATAGGCCCAATCTCATCTCGTTTTACGAGAGGGACCATGCCGATACCAGAGACACATCACTTCGTGCCTATGCCGACCGGCTGCTCGCCAAGGCGGGGCTCGACCGCGCGGACAGGATCCTGCTCGTCTGTTATCCCCGAATTCTCGGCTATGTCTTCAATCCGCTCTCAGTCTATCACGCCTATGATGCCGGTGGCGCAGTCGTCGCGATGATCTACGAGGTGCGCAATACTTTCGGGGAGCGGCACAGCTATATCTGCCCCGTCGGCCGTGGCGAGATGTCGGAAAGCGGGCTTCGCCAGAGCTGCGACAAGCTCTTCCACGTCTCACCCTTCATCGGCATGGCGGCGAGCTATCATTTCCGCATGCTGCCGCCCGGCGCCGAAATCCGCTGGCGCATCCTTGAAACCGATAATGAAGGACCGCTGCTCTCGGCGACGTTTTCCGGACGACAGGTGCCGTTGACCAGCGCCTTGCTGCTGGGGTTGACGGCGCGCATCCCCTGCCTCACCTTCAAGATCATCGCCGGCATCCATTGGGAAGCGTTGAAGTTGTGGCTGAAGGGCGCGCGCTACGTCCGGCGTCCTGCGCCCCCGCCTGAAGTCAGCGTCCGCCAGCCCCGCCCGCTTGCGGAAGCGGCGGAATGACATTAGCGTTCGATGCAATGGCCGGGGGGCGGCCGCGCGTATCATCAAGGGTGCTTCGTCCCTAACCGGCAGGAAAATGCTGGAGGAGGAGAAATGAGCAAGGCGCAGGACTGGAATCTGCTGGCTCGTGATGCAGTGACGCTGACGGCCGAAAACATGTCCCGCATGGTGAAGGGTCTGCCCTTCAAAGCAAAGCTGGCGCTGCGCGGACTTCTGCACATGCAGCACGGTTCGCTTGCCGTTACCCTTCCCGACGGCCGCAGGCTGCTGGTCGAGGGCAAGAAGGCCGGGCCAAAGGCGGCGCTCAGCCTCCACAACTGGAACCTTGCCTATCGGGCGCTGACGAGCGGCACGATCGGGGTCGCCGAAACCTATATGGACGGCGATTGGGACAGCCCGGACATCGCCGCCTTCCTCGAACTCTTCCTCGTCAATGGCGAGGCCGCGTTCAGCTATGCGCATGGCAAGGGCGGTCTTGGCCGCCTCTTCGAGCGCGTCCGCCATTGGATGAACACCAATACCAAAACGGGCTCGAAGCGCAACATTTCCGCCCACTACGATCTCGGCAACGATTTCTACAGGGAATGGCTCGATCCGAGCATGACCTATTCCTCAGCACTCTATTCCACCGGCGCCAACGATCTGCAATCGGCCCAGAACGCCAAATACCGGGCGCTTGCCGAGGCGACCGGCATCGGGCCCGGCGACCATGTGCTGGAGATCGGCTGCGGCTGGGGCGGTTTTGCCGAATTTGCCGCAAGCGAGCTGAAGTGCAAGGTGACAGGGCTGACGATCAGCCGCGAGCAGCTTGCCTTTGCCGAGGAGCGCATCCACAAGGCCGGCCTTGATGACCGCGTGGAATTCCGCTTCCAGGATTACCGCGATGAAGCAGGGCTCTACGACCGGATCGTTTCGATCGAGATGTTCGAAGCGGTCGGCGAAAAATACTGGCCGTCCTATTTCTCCAAGCTCAGGCAATGTCTAAAGCCGGGCGGCAAGGCTGGCCTGCAGATCATCACCATCCGGCCGGAATCCTTCGACCAGTATCGCAGCAACCCTGACTTCATCCAGAAATATGTCTTTCCAGGCGGCATGCTGCCGACGCGCAACCATCTGGCCGAACTCGCCGGCAAGGTCGATCTGTCGCTGGTCAAGGACTTCGGCTTCGGGCTCGACTACGCCCGCACGCTTGCCGAATGGCGCGAGCGTTTCTGGTCGGTCTGGGAGCGCATTCGCCCGATGGGCTTCGACGAGCGCTTCAAACGGCTCTGGGAATTCTATCTGTTCTATTGCGAGGCCGGCTTCCGCGCTCGCAATATCGATGTGCGCCAGGTCGTGTTTTCGCGTCGTTGATCATTCCGCCGCATGCGGCGTCACCGGATGGTGACCAGGCAATGGCGGCCGCTCCCGCCAGCCGGTCACGCGGTTCACCAGCGTGAAATAAGCGCCATAAGGGAGCAGGCGCGCGAGCTTCAGCATGGTGGTGAAGCGCTTCGGGAAAGTGATCTCGAAGGCCTGCGATTTCAATCCGGCAGCAATCTCCCGGGCGGCTTCCTCGACCGATACCAGGGCCGGCATCGGAAAGGCATTTTTCCTCGTCGCCGGCGTATCGACGAAGCCCGGGCTGACGAGCTGGATGCGGATGCCCATCTTGTCGAGATCGAATTTCAGGCTTTCGGCCATATTGATCAGCGCCGCCTTGGTGGCGCCATAGGCAGCCCCTGTCGGCAGACCGCCATAGCCGGTGACGGAGGAAACGATGGCGATCTGTCCCTGCCCTTTCGCCTTCATATGGCGGATCGCGGGCAACAGACAGTTGACGACGCCGGAAAGATTGACGGCAAAGCTCTTTTCGAAATCGCTGCGGTTCAGGTCTTCGGCGTGGACCGGCAGATAGACGCCGGCATTGAGGATCGCCATGGCGAGCGTCCCGTGCTCATATTCGATGGAGGCCATGACATGTTCCATGTCCTCTGCATCGGTGACGTCGCCGTCGAGAACGACAATGCTGCCGGAAAGGCCGCGGGCTTCGGTCTGCAGCTCCACCAGCTTTTCGTGACTTCTGGCGGTGACGGCGACCTTGTATCCTTCGGCGGCGAGCTTTAACGCAAGCGCCCGGCCAATGCCTGAACTCGCGCCTGAAATCCAGACGATTCCATGTTCGGGATGGGCAATGAAATCACGCATGACATGTTCCTCCGGGCCGCCTGATCAACACGAATACAGGTCCGGAAGTTTCTCTGCTCCTCCCGGATTTAGGGCTCTATCACACCATTGTGGCTGCTTTCAGCCGATCAGGTCGCCGATCATCTGACGAAAGGATCCGGTGAGCTTGACCGGCCCGTCCGAAACGGCAAAGGCGATGCAAGGCCTATCCTTTTCGGCGACCGGCCGGTGGTCGACCGTCTCGTCGGCAATGGAGATGTCGCCGGGACCGAAACGGCCGCGTTCATCGTTGAAGGCGCCGTCGAGGATGAGGATCAGTTCCATGCCTTTATGGGTGTGCGCCGGCAAGGCGCGGCCCGGCCGGATCCACATCAGGCTGACCTCGCAGCCGTCCATGTCGAGCGAATATTCCCTGAAACCGGGCAATCGCCGGCGCCAGGGCACATCCTCGGCCTCGAAGCCCAAGAGAGCACGCAACGCTTGAGGAAACAGCGCATTTTCCGGTCGCGTGGCCGTCTGCGCCGCCGGGACGGGAGATGCAGAGGAAAAGATCGCCGCAAGCCGCCCGTCGCGATCGGCAATGGCGACTTCAGGCGCGTTTTCCAGAGCTTCGCCTGCCAGCAGCTCGAGGCTGTTTACCAGGTTGCGATTGTCCGGTTTCATTTCGAGATGAGACTGCACCAGCACACGCGCCGGCTCAGGCAAGGAGCCGGCGACATAATGCGCCATCAATGCATCGATCGTGTCGATCTGCTCGTGAACCATCTCGGTTTCGGTCACGCCCTGTTGCCGCGCTCCGTTTTCGCTTTGTCGTCATCCGTACGGGGAAAGTCAATCTTCGGATCACCCCGCACACGGCGGGATTGCGGGGCCATAGTCATTTTGGGGAGGAAAGCCAAATTTTATCGCGTCCGACAGAGGTGTGGAATAGCTTTTCTTGCCAACTCAGCCTTGTGAAGGGAAAAGACCGTTCTTAAAGTAAGAGTTCGAATAGAGGCAGATTCCATGACCTTCCACCCCTCCGTCCTTGAAGCCATCGGCAACACGCCCCTGATCAAACTCAAGGGCGCCTCAGAGGTGACCGGCTGCACCATTCTCGGCAAGGCGGAGTTCCTGAACCCCGGCCAGTCGGTGAAGGATCGCGCCGCGCTCTACATCATCCGCGACGCAGAGCGGAAGGGATTGCTTCGTCCAGGCGGCGTCATCGTCGAGGGTACAGCCGGCAATACCGGCATCGGGCTGACGCTGGTCGCCAAGGCGCTCGGTTATCGCACCGTCATCGTCATCCCGGAAACGCAGAGCCAGGAAAAGAAAGACGCGCTGAAGCTGCTCGGCGCCGAACTCGTCGAAGTGCCCGCCGTTGCCTACAAGAACCCGAACAACTACGTGAAGGTGTCCGGGCGGCTCGCAGAGCAGCTGGCGAAGACCGAGCCGAACGGGGCGATCTGGGCAAACCAGTTCGACAACGTCGCCAACCGTCAGGCGCATATCGAAACGACCGCCAAGGAAATCTGGAAAGACACCGACGGTAAGGTCGACGGCTTCATCTGCTCGGTCGGCTCCGGCGGCACGCTGGCAGGCGTGGCTACCGGCCTCAAGGCTTTCAAATCTGACGTCAAGATCGGCATCGCCGATCCCGATGGCGCCGCTCTCTATGAATTCTACCAGAACGGCGCGCTGAAATCCGAGGGATCCTCGATCACCGAGGGCATTGGCCAGGGCCGCATCACCGCCAATCTCGAGGGTTTCACGCCTGACTATGCTTATCGGATCTCGGATGCCGAAGCGCTTCCCTATCTCTTCGACCTCGTCGAGAACGAGGGCCTCTGCCTTGGCGGCTCGACAGCGATCAACATTGCCGGCGCGGTCAATCTCGCCCGGGATCTTGGACCTGGTCACACGGTGGTGACGATCCTCTGCGATTACGGCAACCGCTATCAGTCTAAGCTCTTCAACCCGGATTTCCTTACCTCGAAGGGGCTGCCCGTTCCGGGCTGGATGGCCAAGTCGCCCGAAATCCACGTTCCCTACGAACCCGTGTGAAAACCCATGCCGGTCAATGCCCTCTATCGTGACGACTTCTATCTCTCGACGTGCGAGGCGGTCGTCACCGCCGTTCACGAAGACGGGGGCATCGAACTGGACCAGACCTGCTTCTATGCGACATCAGGTGGCCAGCCTGGTGACACCGGCCAGCTCGAACGTGCCGACGGCAGCAAGATCGCGCTCAGTCAGACGAAGCATGGTCCAAGCAAAGATATCATCATCCATGTGCCGCTCGAAAACGAGCCGCGGCCTGCGGTCGGCGAGACGCTGGTGTTGCATGTCGACTGGCCGCGCCGCTACAGGCTGATGCGCATGCACACCGCCTGCCACCTGCTTTCCGTCGTCTGCTCCTATCCGATCACCGGGGCTGCCGTCGGCGAGGAGGAGAGCCGCGTCGACTTCGACATGGCCGAAACGATCGACAAGGACGAGGTGACGACCAAACTGATGGAACTGGTCGAGCAGAATCATCCGGTCTATCTCCAATGGATCACCGACGAGGAGCTTACGGCCAATCCCGACATCGTCAAATCGAAGAACGTGCGCCCGCCGATGGGGCTCGGGCGCGTCAGCCTCGTCTGCATCGGCGAGAACTCCTCGATTGACAGCCAACCCTGCGGCGGCACACATGTCTCCGAGACTCAGGAAGTCGGCCGGATCCATATCGCCAAAATCGAGAAGAAGGGCAAAGAGAACCGGCGCTTCCGCATCCGCTTCGGCACGCCCGGCGACGAAGCCTGACCATTAAGGGAGACCATCATGAGTGAGACCAAGAGCCGTTTCGTCGTTTCGGCCGACTGGCTGCAGTCCGAGCTCGGCAAAGCTGACCTGCGCGTGCTGGACGCCTCCTTTTATCTACCGGCGCAGAAGCGCGATGCCGACGCCGAATATGCGGCCGGCCATATTCCCGGCGCCATCCGCTTCGATCAGGACAAGATCGCCGATCATTCAACGTCGCTGCCGCACACGATCCCCTCGCCCGATTATTTTGCCGCCGAAGTCGGCCGGCTCGGCATCAGCGAGAATGATCGGATCGTCGTTTATGACGGCATCGGCCTGTTCGCCTCGCCGCGCGTCTGGTGGCTGTTCCGGGTGATGGGCGCGAAAAACGTCTTCGTTCTCGACGGCGGTCTCGACGGCTGGAAGGCCGAGGGCCGTCCGCTAGAAACCGCAGCACCCAAGCATGCGCCGGTGACCTTTACGCCGAATTTCGATGAAAGCCGCGTGGTGACGCTCGATACGATGCGCGACATCGTCTCCAGCGCCGCGATGCAGATCGCCGATGCCCGCAGCGCCGGCCGCTTTGCAGCCGCCGAACCCGAACCGCGTGCCGGCATGCGCTCCGGCCATATGCCCGGCGCCCGCAGCCTGCCCTCCGGCGTCTTCGCCAACCAGGGCCGGTTCAAGTCGCTGCCCGAACTCAGGCAGACGATCGAGGACGCCGGCATCGATCTTTCAAAGCCTGTCGTCACGTCCTGCGGCTCGGGAATCACCGCCGCCATCATCACGCTGGCGCTGGAATCGCTCGGCCATCACGACAACAAGCTTTATGACGGCTCGTGGAGCGAATGGGGCAGCCGTGACGATACGCCCATCGTCACCGGTCCGCCGACGCCGGTCAAAGCCTGATCGCCATGGGGAAGACACCCGCTTCGCTGAAAGCTCACATCACCCGGCTCGAAATGACGGCGCCGCCGAAGGCAAGCATGCCGGTGCCCGTCAATATCCAGACGGCGATCATGCGCGCTCCCGAGATCCCATTGCCCTTCTACCGCTATCTCTACCGGCAGGTGGGTGCGCGCTGGCAATGGGTGGATCGGTTGCGCATGAGTGACGAGCAGCTTGCCGAGACGCTGAACGACAAGCGCAACAATATCAGCGTTCTCTACGTGAACGGCGCGCCCGCCGGATTCTACGAATATTTCTGCGAAGACGAGGATATGATCGAGCTCAGCCATTTTGGCCTGATTGAACATGCGCTCGGTCTCGGCATCGGCAAATGGTTCCTGCTGCAGGCGCTCTATGCCATCTGGTCGCTCAATCCGAAGCGGGTCACCACCACCACCAACAATCTCGACCATCCGCGTGCGCTGCAGCTCTACCAGATGTACGGCTTCTCCCCCGTTTCGACCGGTACCGGCATCGTCCGGCCGCTCAGCGACAAGGAGCTTCTGGAGATTGCGCGGAAAAGCTGACGGCTTCTTTCCCGACGTCAGCGGAGGTGGCTAACGCTGCGTCAGGCTGTTCGGGCGGCGCGGGTCGTTTCGGCGTTCGAAATCGAGCGTGCGGCCCGACTGTTCCTTCAATTCCGCCACTTCCCGGCGCAGAGCCCTGAGCTCTTCCAGTATTTCTGCATTCTGTTGCGCCAACAGCGCCAGATCGATGTCGGCCAAGGCCTTCTCCTTTCGCCTTACAACGTACGCCCAGAAGATACTCCGCTTTTCACTCTCCGGCGATCTCATATGCAGACGCAGGCAAGAATCGGGTGGCTTGCCCGCTCGTCCAGGTGCATTTCATGGCAATCACAAAGGAGATCTGCCATGACCGCCATTCGTTTTGTTGCCATGCCGACGACCGACGCCGAACGCCTCTGGAACGGCGGCCGCGACGCCTATGACAGGCTGCCCGAGACGATCGTCTCCGATGGTCCCGGCCATCCCTGCCGCCATTGCCTTCAGAATATCGATGCGGGCCAGGCGTTGCTGGTCTTTGCCTACCGGCCCTTCCCCGAGCTGCAGCCCTATGCCGAAACCGGCCCTGTCTTCCTGCACAAGCAGCCTTGCGCACGCTATGCCGCCGAAGAGATCATGCCGCCGATGCTGACGACGAGCCGTGACTTCATCGTGCGCGGCTACAGCGAGAACGACCGCATCGTCTACGGTACCGGCGCGGTGACTGAGATCGGCGATATTCCGGCCTATGGCAAAGAGCTGCTGGGACGATCTGATATCGCCTATGTGCATGTGCGTTCCGCGCGCAACAACTGCTTCCAATGCCGGATCGATAAGGTAAAGGCGCCGGCCCTGGCGGAGACCGGTGCCTGATAGGCGGAGGGCGAAGCGCAACAGGAAGTCGTCAACTCGCCCGCACGCTCCTTCTGCAGTGATCGGCGAGGCGGTTTCGGTTTCCCCCTGACCAATGCTGTCGGGATCGCGCGCGCCCTCGAATCTTATTAAAAGCCGCGCAAGGCAATGATCCGCGAACCTGCGGCTGCCTGCCGTTGGTGTGCGAGCGGCGCATATTCGGGCGATGCAAAGAGACCACGGATGGCATCCATATCGAGAAACTCGATGATCAGCATATTCGTCGCCTGCCAGCCTTCGAGTTCGAGCGGCGCGTCATCGAGAGCAATGAGGCGGCCGCCGGCCTTTGCCACCAGAGGCAGGGCCTTGGAGCGGTAATCGGCAATGGCTTCGGGGTCGTGGATATCGAGATCGACAACGAGATAGGCGGACATGTTCATATCCTTTCAATCAATGTGAAGTCTAGGGATGTTTTTTTGCAGCGGCGCGCTTTATGGCAAATGCCGCCACTTGACCATGCGCTTCCGGAGATCGAGCGTGCCGCCATCCACGGTGAAGCTGCCGTCACCGCGATGATGCATGGTCCGTCGTTCCTTGCGGCGCTCGTCGATCCAGATCCTCTTTGCTTCGAGGATGAAGAGATTGTATCGATCGACGAAGCTCGAATCGGCAACACGGCATTCGATATTGGCAAGGCAGTCCACCAGCAACGGCGCCGCGACATCCTTTGCTGGACGAGTCCTCAGGCTGAACCGCTCGAACTTGTCCACCGTATCACCGGAGCAATTACCGATGTCCACCACGGTTTCGGCAAGATCGACGGCTGGAATCGCGATCACGCATTCGCCGGTCTTTTTCAAGGTCTGGTGGCTGAAGTCCCAAGGGCCGATGACGCAACCGATCAGCGGCGGTGCATGCTGGATCATCATGTGAAAACCCATCGTCATCACATTGGGCGTTCCCTCAAGGCTCGTCGTCACAAGAACGATCGGGCCGGGTTCGAGCAGGCGATAGGCCTGGGAAGCGGAAATCTCATTCATCGTTCGGCTCCTTCGCAAGTCTCTTCCCCGCATGTATGCGGGGAAGCTGAAAGACCTTCTGGCGTGCTTACCAGCCCTGTTCGACCGGCAGAACGAAGAGTTCCGCGACATTCACATGGGCAGGCGCCTGCGCCGCGAAGACGATGGTGTCGCCGATGTCTGCGCCCTGCAGGAACGTCATCTGCTTGGCAAGGTCGTCCATCTGCTTGATATAACCGGGCTCCGTGATGTGATCGTACAGCTCGGTCGCCACGGCGCCTGGCTGGATGCAGGTCACCCGAATGTTGTGCTTCTGGCCCACTTCCATGCGCAGGCCGTCGGAGAACGCGGCCACCGCATGTTTGGTGGCGCAATAGACCGACAGGCCTTTGAAGACCTTGCGGCCAGCAATCGACGACATGTTGAAGATGTGGCCCGAATGTTGATTGATCATCTGCGGCAGAACGGCAGCAGTGGTGTTCAGCAGGCCTTTCACATTGACGTCGACCATCCGGTGCCATTCGTCGACTTTAAACTGATCGACATCCGATAGCGGCATCAGGCCAGCATTGTTGACGAGAATGTCGATCGAACCATAGGCACCCACCAGCTTTTTGACGCCGGCTTCGACGGAGGCTGGCTCGACCACGTCCATTTCGATCACGAGGGCTTCACCGCCCCTAGAGACGATCTCCTTTTGGAGGCCTTCAAGTTTGTCGGTGCGACGGGCGGCAATACCGACCTTTGCACCGGCCTCGGCGAGCTTCAACGCGGTAGCGGCGCCGATGCCGCTCGAGGCGCCGGTGACCAGCGCGATTTTTCCATTGATATTCGTCATGGTTTATCTCCTTGTCTTGGCGCCCTTCCAACCGAAAGGACGGTCGTGTTCGACAAGGAGGAACATAAAGAGGAGTGATCGATCCCTCTCTCGGGACCTTGCGAGACCTGTCGGGATCTTGCTCAAATCGGCAACGACCAAGCTGAAATGCTAAAGCATGTCGCACGAACGCGTGCAGCGGTTTTGCGACAACGACATGCGTAAAAACTAAGACCTAAAGCGCAAGGAGCGAATCTGAAAAAGATCGCGACGCGCTTTAGCTGCGACGGTAGTCGCTGGGGGAGACGCCAGCCTCCCGGCGGAAAATCTGAGCAAAATGGCTAGGGCTCGAATACCCCACGGACATGCCGATCTCGATGATGCTGGTGCTGGTTTCCTGCAGAAGTTGCTGGGCTTTGGCTATGCGTTGGCGAATGAAATAATGGGATGGAGAAAGGCCGGTGGCCTTCTTGAAGAGGCGGCTGAAGTGAAAAGCGCTCATGCCGGCCGTTTGCGCCAGACGTGCGAGATCAAACGGCTCTTGAAGGTTGGCTTCCATGAATGCGATCGCCCGCCGTAGCTTGGCGCCCGGGAGTGCATTTGACGGCCGTGCCTCTGCGTCGAATGTTGCATATTGTCGGATAAGGTGAACAGCGAGCGTCTGCGCCAATCCCTGCACGAAGAGCCGACTTCCCTGCCCTTCCGCCGTCAGTTCAGCATGGATCAGTTCCAGCATGCTGGAGAGATGTTGGTCGCGGCCGCCCGATATGTCGCGCAGGCGCATGGCGCTGGCAGCCTTGCCGAGAACCCCTTCCGCCACCCGGTCAAACAACGGAACGGAGAGATAGAGATGCATTACCTGGAAAGGTTCGTCTCCCTCGGCGTGCCAGCGCATTTCGTATGGCGTGGGCGACCGCGTCAGAAAAAAGTCCCCGACTCTGACTGTATTGGCCTCCCACTCCCCGCCCAGATCGCGTTCCTCGACACATGCCTGACCTGAGATCACCCAAACAACGAGAGGCTCGGCGACCGCTGGGACAAGAAAGGGATGTTGCACCTTCAGGCGGGAAAACACCTGCACGAATATATCAGTCCAGGCTGGTCCATCCCCGCTGACGAGTGTGCTGCCGGCAATATATGTTTCGAGGCCGATAGGTGATGTTCGAAGCGGAACCGGCGATGTTTGCTCCCGACTATCAACCGTCATTGCTGCTCCGTTTGGATGGCGACTGCCCATCAGCATGATACGATGCCAACTGATCGGGCGGGACACAACTCGTCGCGCTGCGTGACGAGGAAAAGCATAGCTCCAACGCCGCCGACGGTCGCGGTTCGATTACAGGTGCGCCGTCATACAAAGAAGGCGGCATCCCTTCGGATACCGCCCTGCCGGCCGAAAATAGCGCAGTAAGTCGTCACCTGGAGTCAGCTAGCTTACGCTACGTTCAGCACGCTCTCCGGCGCAAAGGCTTCGTAGCCAAGTGCGTCGGCGACCGGCTTGCTGGTGATGCGGCCCTTGTGGACGTTGAGGCCGTTCCTCAGATGCTTGTCTTCGGCGATGGCGCGCAGACCGCGATCGGCAAGCGCCAGGCCATGAACCAATGTGGCATTGTTCAGCGCGTGCGCCGAGGTGACCGGCACGGCGCCCGGCATGTTGGCAACGCAATAATGCACGACGCCGTCGACTTCGTAGGTCGGATCCGAATGGGTGGTTGCATGCGAGGTCTCGAAGCAGCCGCCTTGGTCGATGGCGACATCGACGATGACGGAGCCCTTCTTCATGCCGGAGAGCATCTCGCGGGTGACGAGCTTCGGAGCAGCAGCGCCGGGGATCAGCACGGCGCCGATAATGAGATCGGCCGAGAAGACTTCCTCCTCCAGCGCCTGGATGCTGGAATAACGCGTGTGGATGCGGCCCGAGAAGATATCGTCAAGCTGGCGCAGGCGCGGTAGCGACTTGTCGAGAATGCTGACATCGGCGCCAAGGCCGGCGGCCATCCTGGCGGCATGCAGGCCGACAACGCCGCCACCGATGACCGCGACCTTGGCCGGCAACACGCCGGGTACGCCGCCGAGCAGGACGCCAAGGCCGCCATTGGCCTTCTGCAGCGCGGTCGCTCCCGCCTGGATCGACAGGCGTCCGGCGACCTCCGACATCGGCGCCAGCAACGGCAAGCCGCCGCGCTCGTCGGTCACCGTCTCATAGGCGATCGCGGTAACGCCCGAGGCGATGAGACCCTTGGTCTGTTCGGGATCCGGCGCCAGATGCAGATAGGTGTAGAGAAGCTGGCCGTCACGGAGCTGCGCCCATTCGGCGGGCTGCGGCTCCTTCACCTTGACGATCATGTCGCACTTTTCGAAGATATCCTTGGCGGAGGCGGCGATCCTCGCGCCGGCCGCGGCATAGGCGGCATCATCAGCGCCGATACCGACGCCAGCTTTGGTCTCCACCCAGACCTCGTGGCCGTGGGCAACATATTCGCGCACCGAAGCCGGCGTCAGACCGACGCGATATTCATGATTCTTGATTTCCTTCGGGCAACCGACACGCATGCGCGTTCCTCTCAATTTTATCTCCGCGGCCGCGGATTTTTCAGATGAGGAATCCAACCATCAAGGCAGTGAAATGTCCTTGCAAAGACGATTTGCGAAGAGGTGATTTTTCGGCGATTATTGCGTTCATTCTATCTTTTTTCGAAAGTTCTTCGAATGGCCGATCTCGACACCATCGATCTTGCGATTCTTAAGGCGCTGCAGGCCAATGCCCGCATGACCAATGCGGAGCTTGCCGAAAGGATCGGACTGTCGCCTTCGGCCTGTTCGCGCCGGCTCGATATCTTGGAAAGAAGCGGCGTCATCGGCGGCTACCATGCGCGGCTTTCACACAAGGCGCTCGACTACAAGATGATCGCCATCGTGCATATCTCGCTCTCCGGCCAGTTCGCCAAGACTCTGGCGGAATTCGAGGCAGCGGTGAAGCTCTGTCCGAACGTACTCGTCTGTTACCTGATGTCGGGCGAATACGACTATATCCTCAGGGTCGCCGCCCGCGACCTCGAGGACTATGAGCGCATCCACCGCGACTGGCTGTCGGCCCTTCCCCACGTCGTCAAGATCAATTCGAGCTTCGCGCTCAGAGAAATCATCGACAAGCCGAATGTCGGCCTTTGAGGCCTTGCATCTTTGCCGAAAGCCTGTCCAGACTTCGATGCGCGCGGGCGTTTCCCGCTCATTGGCAAGTCATGACATCGAAGACCCAAGGCTATATTTTCGCGCTGTTGGCGCTCACCATTTTTTCACTGCAGGACGCCATCTCGAAACATCTGGCGACGGCCTATCCGCCAATCTTCGTGACGATGATCCGCTACTGGGCCTTTGCGCTTTTCACGATCATCCTCGCGTCAAAGATGCGCGGCGGGATTAAGACGACGGCCCGCACCAAACGCCCCTTCCTGCAGGTGACGCGCGGCGTTCTGCTTGCGGTTCAGGTGGTTCTGGCCATCACCTGTTTTGCCGTGATCGGCCTTGCCCGTTCACAGGCGATCTTTTCCGCGACGCCGATCCTGATCGCACTGCTGGCGATGCCGATCCTCGGCGAGCGGGTCGGGTGGCGGCGGTGGGCAGCGATCGGCGCCGGACTTTTCGGGGTACTGCTGATCCTGAAGCCGGAAGGCGAGTTTTTCGACGTGAAGCTGCTTCTCGCCGTCATTTCCTGCTTCAACTTCGCCTTCTACGTTATCGCCACCCGCCTGGTCAGCCGCGACGATTCGTCGATGACCAGCTTCTTCTATACCGGCGTCGTCGGCGGCGTCACGATGACGCTGGTCGGGCCGTTCTACTGGAGCTGGATGGCGCCGGGCGACTGGGGCTGGATGGCGCTCGTCTGCATGACCAGCATCTCCAGCCATTATTTCCTGATCCGCGCCTACGATGTTCTCGATGCCGCCGCTGTCCAGCCGCTGACCTATCTGTCGCTCGTCTATGCCTCTATCATCGGCATGGTGATCTATGGCGAAACGCTCAGCTTCAACATGATCGTCGGCTCGGCGATCGTGGTTGCCGCCGGCATCTTCACCGTCTGGCGCGAACATGTGGTGGGACGCAGAGCGGCCGCCGCCAACTGACGGTTTCACTGCAATTTTAGCCAAGCCCCTAAAACCATTTCAATTTTCCGGCGCTATGCTCCCCGGCTGTACCAAGGGAGACAGTATGACCCGCAACTTGAAAATCACGGCCCGAAAGGCCGACCGAAAAAACTGCCGCGTGTTCGGCCATGTCAAATATCTGAACAGCCAGGTGGATGCCCGCATCCTCAACCTATCGCCGACCGGTGCCGCCCTGGAGATGAAGGGACCGCTCCATGCCGCCTCCGGCAGCAAGGTGCGCATCGAGGCCGAAAACCTCGGCCTGCTCGAAGGCGTCATCCGCTGGAAGCACAATGGCCGAGTCGGCATCCAGTTCGACGTGAATTCGAATGCGCGGGCACAGATCTCCTCCTATTTCCGCTTTTTCCACAAGGAGATGCGGCCTGTGCTGGCGGTACGCCCGCTGGTTAGAACCGCCACCAACGTCGAGCGGACGCCTCACTTGGCGACATCGACGCTGAAATCGTAAGGCTGCACCCTTTGGCCGAAGGAGCGGCTGAGATCGTTCCAGTAGCTGCGATCGACACCGACCGCCGAGGGTGACCGTGGCCCTACGTCTGCGGCAGCCGGGCGCCGAGTGACTGCACCATAAATTGCATTTCAGAGCCACGACGCTTTTCCGGCGGATTGTTTCGACGTCCTGTCATTTTCGCAGTGTACTCCTCGCCAAATCGTCCTAATTCTGACGGGCCGGACGATGCATGATCCTGAAGGAGAGTTTCCATGTCTTCCATTTTCGATGTTGGTGTAATGAGCCGCCGTTCCCTGCTCGGCGGCCTGGCCGCCACTTCCGCCCTGGTGCTGCTGCACCCTTTCAGCGCGCGCGCCAGCGCCAACCAGGCGCATCTCAGGCTGATGGAAACGACCGATATTCACGTCAACGTCTTTCCCTATGACTATTATGCCGACAAGCCGAACGACACGATGGGCCTGTCGCGCACCGGGACGATCATCGACGGTATCCGCGCAGAGGCCATCAACTCGCTGCTGATCGACAATGGCGACGTGCTGCAGGGCAATCCGATGGGCGACTACATGGCCTATCAGCACGGCATGAAAGACGGCGACGTCCATCCGGTGATCAAGGCGATGAACACGCTCGGCTATACTGTGGGCACGCTCGGCAATCACGAGTTCAACTACGGCCTCGACTTCATGTTCAAGGTCCTATCAGGCGCGAACTTTCCCTTCGTGTGCGCCAACCTGACCAAGGGCCAGCTCGCCTCGGACCCGAAGCAGGACGATCTCTTCTTCAAGCCCTACATCATCGTCGAAAAGCAGATCAAGGACGGCGCCGGCAACGAAAGCCCCGTCAAGATCGGCTTCATCGGCTTCGTTCCGCCGCAGATCATGCTCTGGGACATCAAGAACCTTGAGGGCAAGGCGCAGACGCGCGATATCGTCGAGGCGGCCAAGGCCTGGGTTCCCGCCATGAAGGAAGCCGGCGCCGATATCGTGATTGCGCTCTCGCACTCCGGCATCGATGGCAGCGCACCGTCCGAAAAGATGGAAAACGCCTCGCTGCATCTCGCCGCCATCGATGGGATCGACGCGATCTTCACCGGCCACCAGCATCTCGTCTTCCCAGGCCCGAAGAGCTGGGACGGCGTCGCCAATGCCGATCCCGTCAAGGGCACGCTGCACGGCAAGCCCGCCGTGATGGCCGGTTTCTGGGGCTCGCATCTCGGCCTTATCGACCTGCTGCTCGAAAAAGACGGCAACAGCTGGAAGATCGTCGATTTCACCTCGGAAGCACGACCGATCTATCATCGCGACGACAAGAAGAAGGTGGTTGCCGACTACGCCGACAAGAAGGAAGTGGTCGAAGCCGCCAAGGCCGAGCACGAGGCGACACTGACCTATGTCCGCACCCCCGTCGGCAAGACGTCCGCGCCGCTCTATTCCTACTTCGCACTGGTCGCCGACGATCCCTCCGTGCAGGTCGTCAGCCAAGCCCAGACCTGGTACATCAAGCAGATGCTCGCCGACACCAAGTTCAAGGACCTGCCGGTGCTTTCGGCGGCGGCCCCCTTCAAGGCCGGCGGTCGCGGCGGCGCCGATTACTATACTGACGTTCCGGCCGGCGATATCGCCATCAAGAACGTCGCCGACCTCTATCTATACCCGAACACGGTCCAGGCGGTTGCCATCACCGGCGCCCAGGTGAAGAACTGGCTCGAAATGTCAGCCGGCATGTTCAATCACATCGAGGCCGGCTCGAAGGATGCGGCGCTGCTCAACAACGATTTCCCGTCCTACAATTTCGACGTCATCGACGGCGTCACCTACCAGATCGACCTGTCGCAGCCGCCGAAATATGATTCATCCGGCAAACCGATCAATCCGGACGCCAACCGCATCCAGAACCTCGCCTTCAATGGAAAGCCGATCGATCCGGCTCAAAAGTTCGTCGTCGTCTCGAACAACTACCGCGCTGGCGGCGGCGGCAATTTCCCCGAGATCACCGCTGATAAGGTGATCTTCCAGGCGCCGGATACCAACCGCGACGTCATCGTCCGCTATATCCATGATCAGGGCACGATCAATCCGTCGGCCGACGCAAACTGGACCTTCAAGCCGCTCCCGGGCACGACCGCGACCTTCGAAAGCGGCCCGAAGGCGAAGCAGTTCCTCGCCGAGGTCAAGAGCGTGAAGATCGAGGATGCCGGCGAAGGCGCCGACGGCTTCTCGAAGTTCAGGCTCGTCCTTTAGGCGAAAAAATATGTCGACGAAGGCGCGGCGCCTGCGCCTGCGCTTTCGTCATTCGGCCGCAAGCGGCATACCGGGCTCGCGCAGTTCGGCGATCTGAGCATTGAAATCGGCGTGGTTTGGGCAGGCGGAAAGCCTCGTGCGGAACGCATCGATCATCCAGGTGGCAGCGGGTCCGGGCGGATTGGCGAGCTGGCGCACGGAATAGATGGCATATTCCCCCTGTTCGTAGGCATCCAGATCGAGAGGGACAAGCGCGCCGCTCACGAGATCATCACGGATGAGCGAAGCCGGAAGGCCACCCCAGCCAAGACCGGCCTTGATGAGCTGATGCTTCGTCGCAATATCGCTGACGCGCCATGTCTTGTAGGACAGAACATTGAAATCACGCCCCTTTGTCAGACCCGACGCATCGGTGACGACAAGCTGCACTTCCTCGCGCACGTCGCCGAGCATGAGCGGCCGGTCGATCGCAACAAGCGGGTGGTTGCGCGCGGCAACCGGCAGCATGAAGGAATGACCGATCCGCTCTGTGACGACCGAATCGTCCTGCTTTAGAACTGCGCCGCCGATCCCGATCGTCGCCTTGCCGCTGAGGACGAGATCCATGACCATCCCAAGTTCGCCGACGTTGAGGTTCAATGAAACGGACGGAAACATCTCGCGAAATTCGCGCAGGACCTCCACCAGGGCCCGCGAAGGCACCATGACACTGATGGCGACGGAAACCTCCGCTTCGAGCCCTTCCCTCAGGCTCTTGACGCGCGCCCGCATGACCTGCAGGTCGCCGAGAATGCGTCGCGCATCCTCCAGCATCGCCTTGCCTGCCTCCGTAAGCTTCGGCTGGCGCGCACCGGAGCGCTCGAAAAGCGGCACTTCTAGCTGCGCCTCCAGGTTGGCTATCGTATAGCTCACAACCGACTGGGCACGGTTCAGCGCCCGCGAAGCGGCTGAGAAGCTGCCGGTCTCGGCAACGGTTAGAAACACCTGCAATTGGTCCAGAGTCGGGTTCGGCAGCATCTTCTATCCATTCCATCGATAGTTTCGATCGACATTATCACCGTTTTTTCGATAGCAGGCCAGACCTATTTTCGCTTCGAGACTGCGGCTCACCTCCCAGCAACGGGCCGTCAAATTCCATTCGAAAGGAAATGCACCATGTCGTCCATCCTGCTTCTGACGTCCAGCCCGCGTGCCGAATCGCTCTCGACGCCGATCGCCGTCGATCTCGCCGAAAAGCTGAAGAGCCAGAACCCGGGCAGCGTCATCGTTCGCCGCGACCTTGCCGCCAACCCGCTGCCGCATATCGATGACCTCTTCACCGGCGCGATCCGCAAGCCGCCCGAGGCCCGCACCGCTGAGGAAAGCGTGGCCGTCGAGACCTCCGACAAACTGGTCAACGAACTGCTTGCCGCCGACACGATCGTCATCAGCACTGGCCTCATCAACTTCAACATCTATTCGTCGCTGAAGACCTGGATCGACAACGTCGCCCGCGCCGGCCTGACCTTCAAGTACACGGAAAGCGGTCCGGTCGGCCTCGCAACCGGCAAGAAGGTTTATGTCGTGCTCGCTTCGGGTGGCGTCTACTCGCAGGGACCGGCCGCCCCCCTGAACCATGCTGTGCCATACCTGAAGTCGGTTCTCGGCTTCCTCGGCATCACCGACATCGAGACCATCTATGTCGAAGGCCTGGCCTTCGGTCCGGAAGCTGCCGAGAAAGCCATCGACGCCGCCAAGTCGCGCGTCCAGGAAATCGCACTGGCCGCCTGATCGGCTTTTCAACGCTCCATGAAACGGCCGGCTTTTGCCGGCCGTTTTTCATTTGTCGATACCGGCGATAAAATCCCGGACCGTCACCAGGATTTCGGCCGAGAGTTCCTCATCGGACGAAATCCTGGCAAGGCCGACGGCGGCATGAACCGCTCGGCCGCAGAGCGAAGCCGACGAAATCGCCAAGGCGGCGCTCTATCTGGCATCGGATGATGCGACCAATGTCACCGGCATCGAGATCACCGTCGACGGCGGCATGACGAGCGCGCCCTCCGGCGCCAAGATCTTCCGCGCCGCCTGAGCGAGCCGGGCCGAGCAACTCAAACTTGCCCGGCCCCGCGCCAATTTCGTTTCTATTTTCTCTTGGGACGCTCTGCTTAGCTCTGACGCGTCGCGCGGTGGGCAATGCGAAACAGGACGATTGCCAAATTCAGGACGGCAAGCAGAAGCAATACACAGAGCATGGTCTGGATGCCGGAGGAAACGATCAGATTGCCGGCCACCAACGGAAAGCCGAAGACGCCGATCATATAGGCCAGCGAGAATAACAAAAGCGACTGCGGCATAAGGCCAGTTGGAGCCTCATTTGCAGCCAGGCCGTTGATGACCGAATAGGTCAATCCATAGCCCACCCCCAGCATCGCTGCGCCTCCCAGATAGGCAAGCTGACTTGATGTCAGCATCAGGAACAGCACGATCGATGCCAGCGTCAGGCTTGTCAGGACCAAAAGCGAATAGAGTGGGTCTTTCTTGACCACATATCCCGCCACGAACAGCCGGCTCAGAATCGCGGCGGACATGAAGCCGATGAAGAACAGGGAGTAGTCGAACCCATGCGCATTGGCGTAGCTGGTCTGAAAGCTGGACAACCCGCCGAAAATCGCGCCGCCGATGCCGACCATAATGATGGAATAGACGGCCCGCGAACCGATCACCTCACGCGCTGAGGCAAATGAGATCTTGTTGACATGAGGCAAAATCTTGCCGGCATTGGTCAGCCGGATATGGAGCAAAAAGTAAAGCGCACCGCCGGCGAGGCTGGCAAGGAATGCAAATGCGAAGGCCGCCTCGATCGGCATCGACCAGCCTGTGGCAATGCGGCCAATGATCGGTCCGGCGCCGATGCCCGACATCATCGATCCGGAAAGTAGAGCAAAAAACCTGATGCGGTGCTCGGGTTCGACGATAGCGGCGACCAGAATGGGTCCAAGCGCATAGAAGGTGCCCCAGCCTATGCCGAGGATGAAGCCGACCGTCATCAGACTCAGCCCAGCTGAGGGAACCATGGCGAATCCCAGCGCTGACGCGGCAAGAAACAGTCCCGAAACAGCCACCGCCCGCGCCGAGCCGATGGCATCCGCGATGTGCCCGGACAGGGTCACGAGAATGACGGTGCTGACAGTCGCGGCCGAAATGATCAGGCCGGCCAGCGCCTCGTCGCCGCCACGCTGGCCAACCAGCACCGGAACCAGAAAGGTCACGCCGTAGGCGATCGAAAGAAGAAACCCTCCAATACACAAAGCGGTAAACTCGCCGCCATCGACTTTCTTCCGTGCAATTGAATCACTCATGTCTCCACGCCCCTCGCAGGAAAACTGATCTGGGATATTTCCGCAATGGAGATCACGTTTGCATTTTACGAACAAGCCGTTTTTATATTGCTCATAACATATTGAAAATACATAGATCGATAGACAAATGTTTCGGTTTAAGCAACATCCTCAACATCCCCGGCCGACGCGCTGTATCGATCGATGACTAGGAAGCCGACTCCCGACGTCCGGGACCTCGCCCGCCATCAGCGATGCGAATTCTCAGGAATACCTATTGGGTTGGCCACGTTCAGCCAAATGGAGAAGAGCCTCAATCGGGGCCAGCCGAGCCAACTGGGTTGCTCGGGCTAACTGGGTCTGACTGAGCTAACTGAGTTTCACCACGCCGGAGCGGCCGACGACGCAATTGCGGCCGCTCTTCTTTGCCGCGTAGAGCCTGCCGTCGGCCGCCGTCAGCACGGCGGTGAAATCGACGCCGTCCTCGTCGGCAGTCGCAACCCCGATACTGACCGTGACCGGCCTGTCATCCGGCGTCTTGACGCTGGTCGCGATCGTCCAGCGCAGACGCTCGGCAAGCAGCAGACCTTCTTCGTGGTCGGTGCCTGGACAGATGGCAACGAATTCCTCGCCGCCGAAGCGGAAGACGCGGTCGCTGGAGCGCAGCGTCGTGCCCAATCGGGCGGCGATCGCCTTCAGCACCTCGTCGCCCTGGAGATGGCCGTAGCCGTCATTGACATCCTTGAAGTGATCGGCGTCGATAATGAGGACGGTGGCGAATAGCCCCTGCTTCAGTGCCTCGAGCAGCATCAGCGGCGCCTCCATTTCCATGCGCGTCCGATCATAGACGCCAGTGAGCATGTCGCGGCCGGTGCGCTCCAGAAGATCGTTGTAGCGCTCGCGGAACGTCAGGTCGCCGAATACGTCGCTAATCGAGCGTGCGGACCCGGCTACGCCGATACGGCGAATGCGATATTCATAGAATGCGAACATCGCCGCGTAGAGGCAGACGGCAAGCATTTTCGCCTTCCATCCGCCCCAGAATGCGGCGATCGGTACATCCAGGAAGTAATGCAACGCGGCGAAGAAGCCGATCTGGTCGAAGGTCAGCAGCACGAATCCCGAAATCAGGAAGCGCAGGACGACGCGGCGGCGAAAGAAATCGCCGAGTTTTTCGTAGAGCAGGATGATGCCGAGCGAATCGACATAGAGCAGCGCCGTGCCCCAGACCATCAGCCAGCCCATCTCCTTGAGAAAATCGACGTCGGGTGTGTGGCCGGTCGACATCTGCAGCGGCTGGTGCATCTGCAGCACCCAGGCAATACCGACGGTTAGCAAGTTGCCGAGGAACAGGCCGTAGATCGGCTGGCGCACCGTCGCCGCATCCTCCTGCAGGTAAAGCATCAGGATCATCATCAGCTTGCCGGAAAAGAAGACGGATGAACCCGGCGACACATCCCCGAACGGCAGCGAGACATAGAAGACCGCCGCCAGATATGTCTCCATGAAATGCATGACGCCGAGCGCCGTCAGGAAAACCCCGAGACCAAGCCGATGACGGAAATGCAGAAGCGTTACCATCAGCACGAAATAGGCGATGGCTTCGACGACGAAGAGAAGGAGGCTCAGTGTCTCCATCATGAGACCTTGGCGCCGGACGTTCGGCCTCCTGCCGGCGCGGCGATCGCGACAGCGAATCCTTTGGTCAATCGTCCGAAACAGTCAAACACGGGGGGTGTCCTGCAAATCCTGCAGGCGATACCTTTCACCGCAATCCTTTAAGATTGCGTGAGTGAGAACGCGCTCGCTGGAGGGCACCGGGGTCACACACTGGAATAGTTGCAGCCGGTATCAAGGACCTATGCCCGGATCCCGATTTCAGACCTGACGAAGCTTCTCGCCGTCACCAAAGAGCGACGAACCATGCTGATCGATAATCTGCTGCGCCTTGCGCACCGTGCATTCGATCGCATCGTCGGAGGAGGTAAACAGATCGGCGCGGATGAAATTGCGCACCAGCACCTCGTCGCCGACCTTCTTTTCGATGCGGCCGGCCAGGCGATACTGGCTGCCCTCCCTACGCGGTTCGGCATAGATCGTGCAATCGCCGTAAAGCTGCGGCTCGCCGGAAGGGCCCACCGCTTCGGTGGCCGGTTTGCCGCCGCCGGAGAACATCGAAAAGAGATTTGAAATGAACGAAGCCATGCTCCGCCTTTAGCACGACGGTATCGCTATCGCCAAGTCAAATGATCAGATTGGCGAGGATCTCGTTTTCGGTAATATCCTCGTAACCCATGCCGGCGGCTTCGAAATTTCCGACCAGCCGGGCGAAATTCTCAGGCGCCTTGGTTTCGATGCCGATCAGGATCGAGCCAAAGTTGCGTGCCGATTTCTTCAGATATTCGAAGCGGGCGATATCGTCGTCGGGGCCGAGCAGATTGAGGAAATCGCGCAGCGCGCCAGGGCGTTGGGCGAGCCGCAGGATGAAGTATTTCTTCAGCCCTGCGTAACGCATGGCTCTTTCCTTTACGTCAGGCAGGCGCTCGAAATCGAAATTGCCGCCGGAGACGACGGCGACGATGGTCTTGCCGCGGATCGCCTGGCGATCCATCGCGGCGATCGCCGTCAGTGACAGGGCGCCGGCCGGCTCCAGCACGACGCCCTCGACATTCAGCATCTCCTGAATGGTGACGCAGATGGCGTTCTCCGGCATCAGTTGCACTTGGCTTGCCGGGAAATCGCGAAGAGCGGCGAAATTCAGGTCGCCGATGCGGGCGACGGCGGCGCCATCGACGAAATTGTCGACCTTGGCCAGCGTCGTCACCTTGCCCGCCTCGATACTGCGCTTAAGGCTTGGCGCGCCGGCGGGCTCAGTGAAGACGAAAGCCGATTTCGGCACGGTGCCGTCGAGATAGCCGGTGATGCCGGCGGCAAGTCCGCCGCCGCCAACCGGCAGGACGACCATGTCGGGCACCGTTCCCTCAGGCAGCTGCTGCATGATTTCGGCGGCGACCGTCGCCTGCCCCTCAATGATGTCCGCATGATCGAAGGGCGGCACCATGACGCCGCCGACCGCCTCCACATGTTCGCGCGCGGCCTGGTAGCACTGGTCGAAGAAGTCGCCGAACAGCCGGATAGTGATGAATTCGGCGCCGAACATCCTGGTTTTGTCGATCTTCTGCTGCGGTGTCGTCACCGGCATGAAGACGACGCCCGGCACGCCGAAATGGCGGCAGACGAACGCAAAGCCCTGGGCATGATTGCCAGCCGAGGCGCAGACGAAGGTCTTGCCGGCAGCACCCTGCCCGATCGCCTTGCGGAAGAAATTGAAGGCGCCGCGGATCTTGTAGGAGCGCACCGGCGACAGATCCTCGCGCTTCAGCCAGATATCGGCACCGTAGCGGGCCGACAAATGATCGTTGAGCTGCAGCGGCGTTGCCGGAAACAGGCTGCGCATTGCCTCTTCGGCGCTTTCGACATCAAGTCTCGTCACGGGTATGGTCCATTCTCACGTTAGCCACCGCCGCTATGGCACAGGCCGGCCGGCAAAAGAAGCTCGTTTGGGCCATCTCCAGTTCGCTCCCGCATCGTTTCACTCCGCGGGGCCGGGTTCTGCGCTGGGGACAGGTTCTGCTCCCGGGGAAGGCCTTTCTTAAGCCAATAGCGAAATTGGCGGCACATGAACTGATTTTAACTGTCAATAAAAAGGACGGCCACTAATATGAAGCTATGATGACATTCAAATTCGCAAGACCGCTCGCCTGGCTGCTGCTGGCCTTCATCATCTTCGTCACCGTTTCGCCGATCGGAGAGAGGCCGAATACGGTCACGATGGTCGATGTCGACCGCGCGGTCGCCTATCTTCTCCTTGGCTTCGCCTTTGCGCTGGCCTATCCAAAACAGTGGAAGATGGTCGCCATGCTGCTGATCGTCGGCGCATTCGCCATCGAATATCTGCAATACTTCTCGCCGACGCGGCATCCGCGCCTGCATGATGCAGGCATCAAGGCCATGGGCGCTGCCCTCGGGCTGCTAGCCGGATGGGTGATCAACAGATGGCGCGAGACCAAAGCGCCAAACGCTCTACCCTTCGCAGAACGCTGATTATCCCAGGTTAGAAACCGCGCAATTGCACTGCCCAGAAGAGCAGTGGTATCGCAGCCATCGCAGTTCCCAGAACAAGTGCGACACTGGTCTTGAAGATCCGGATGCGCCGAACCTTCGCCCCACTCCAATCGTAAACCATCGTCTTACTCCCACAAGACAACACTTACTCAGCCGCCGCGGCGCAATACTTGCATCGAAAATACCATTGTCAAGCGGCAACTCGCTTTTGTGCACAATATGCAGGCAGATACAATACTGGCATATTCCAACGGCATTATGAAAATGGTGCGGGCGACGGGGCTCGAACCCGTACAGCCAAGGCCGAGGGATTTTAAGTCCCTTGCGTCTACCAGTTTCGCCACGCCCGCTTGCGGCATTTTCAATATCTTGCGTCATGGGCGATGGGAAGAGCCGCAAGGCGTAAAAAATAGTGCCCGTTTGCCGGCAGCACCGACGAGTGATCGGCTAGACATTTCCCTCGCGAAAGCCCGCGCCGACGAAGGCTGCCCAGTCTGTCGCGGGGAAAAACAGAAAAGGCGCGGCGAGCCCCATGCCTGCCGCACCTTGATTTATTTCAGTGTCAAAGATCAGGCGAGCTTAGCTGCCAGCTTGGCGACGTGGGCGCCCTGGTATTTCGCGCCTTCCAGCTCGATCTCGGAAGGCTGGCGCGAGCCGTCACCATTGGTGATGGTGGAAGCGCCGTAGGGCGATCCACCCTTGACTTCCTCAGTGCCCATCTGGCCCTGGAAGGCATAAGGCAGGCCGGCAACGACCATGCCCTGGTGCAGGAAGGTGGGGAGGAAGCCGAGGATGGTCGATTCCTGGCCGCCGTGCTGGGTTGCCGAGGAGGTGAAGACCGAACCGAGCTTGCCGACGAGCTTGCCGGCGAACCAGAGGCCGCCCGTCTGATCCCAGAAATTGCGCATCTGCGAGGCGACCGTGCCGAAGCGGGTGCCGGCACCGACGATGATCGCGTCGTAGTCGGCCAGTTCGTCGACGGTGGCGATCGGAGCCGCCTGATCGACCTTGTAATAGGAAGCCTTGGCGACATCTTCCGGAACCAGTTCCGGAACGCGCTTGACGGTGACCTCGGCACCGGCCGACTTTGCGCCTTCGGCAACGGCATAGGCCATGGTTTCAATATGGCCGTAAGCCGAATAATAAAGGACGAGAACCTTCGCCATCTTCAATCTCCCTTGGAGCACTGGTTGAATTTCGTGACCGAGGGAGTTCTATCAGCGGGTATTTCCGAACACAGCCATGCCTTGAAGAACTCAGTGTTCAACATCCGTAGACGAAAATTCACTTGCGTTTTCATTTCAGCAAAAATGAACGTATCGCAGAACAGCACTTGCACTTTTGGGCATCATGCCGTGGCTGTTTGCAAAGCGACCGAACGGCACTACCTATTCACCAGCCTCAGATCACGGAACATCCCATGAGCCAAAACATCGTCGTCACCGCCGCCATGCTCGCCATCGGCGACGAACTTCTTTCCGGCCGCACCAAGGACAAAAATATCGGCCATCTCGCCGATCTGCTCACGCTTTCCGGCATTGATCTCAAGGAGGTGCGCATCGTCGCCGACGACGAGGAGGCGATCGTCGAGGCGCTGAACGCCCTTCGCGGTAAATATGATTACGTCTTCACCTCGGGCGGTATCGGGCCGACGCATGACGACATCACCGCCGATGCCATCTCCAAGGCTTTCGGCGTGCCTTGCGAATATGACGAAGCGGCAATGACACTGCTTGCCGAGATGTATCGGCGCCGCGAGATGGAATTCACCGAAGCGCGCCAGCGCATGGCGCGCATGCCGCGCGGGGCCGTGCATATCGCCAATCCGGTCTCGACCGCGCCAGGCTTCATCATCGGCAATGTCCATGTCATGGCCGGCGTGCCGCAGGTCTTCCAGGCGATGGTCGACAATGTGTTGCCGACGCTTCGAACCGGCACGCCGGTGCTTTCGCTCGCCATCGCCTGCCCTTACGGCGAAGGCGAGATCGGCACGCCCTTGACCGCGATTCAGAAAGCACATCCGGAAACCAGTATCGGCTCCTACCCGCGCTATGTCGGCCAGAAATTCTCGACCGAGATCGTCGTGCGCGGCCGCTCGCAGGCGGTTATCGATGCGGCCGGCGCCGAAGTGCAGGCGATGATCGACGCCATCCGCCGCAGGAAGGACATCGCCGAAAACCATTCCGCCGAGGCTTGAGGGAAGCGCCGGAACTCAGGGCCATCCTTGATCCCCATCAAGGAACAGGAGTACGGTCCGGTGCATTCCTTTCCTCGCGCAAGCCATTTCAGCGCAAGGAGAATTGATATGTCTTACAAAACCATTCTCGCCATTCTCGATACATCAGACAATAGTGCTGCGGTTGCCGATTTCGCCTTTGCCTTCGCCGCTGAAAGCGGCGCCCACGTGATCGGCCTGCATGCCGAAATCATCTCCGCCGTGCCGCTGGTGGCGCCGATGGAAATCCCCGATCCCGTCGCCGTGCAGGCGCTGCAGGACATGGCGCATAGCGAAACGATTGCGGTTGAGCGCATCTTCAGGGCGAAAGCGGAGGCATCAGGCGCCTCCTCCGAGTGGCGCAGCTTTGCCACATCAACCGGATACGGCTCAGCACCGCTGATCGAAAGTGCGCGCAGCGCCGACCTCTTGATCGCCTCACAGGCCGACCCGGCCAGACCTTCCGACAGCCACGTCGACGTCGACAGCTTCCTCTTCGAAAGCGGCCGGCCGGTGCTGATGATCCCCTATATCATCCGCCAGCCGAAGCCGATCAAGCGCGTGCTGATCGCCTGGAACGGCTCGAAGGAGGCGGCGCGAGCGACCTTCGACGCGCTGCCGATCCTCAAAGCCGCCGACGAGGTGGAGATCTTTTCGGTCGATCCGGCCGACACGGCGCTGCAATCGCCGCTGACAGCAGGCGCCGACATCGCCGCGACGCTTGCGCGTCATGGCGTGAAGACGACGCTTTCGACGGCGCAAAGTGTGGACAAAAGTGCGTCCCATGTCATCGAAAACAGGCTTTCGGACAGCAGCATCGATCTTCTCGTCATGGGCGCTTATACGCATTCCTGGCTCTGGCAGATGATCTTCGGCGGCACGACCAAGACCCTGCTGCAATCGATGACGGCACTGACCCTGTTATCGCGTTGATTGGCTGCTCTTGCCTTTTGCCGGCAAATCCCGCTAATTGCGGCGACCGATGACAGCTTCGAGCCTCGGCCCCATCTCGCGCAGTTCCGGCTGCGCGATTTGCGTTTTGCCAATCGCCGCTTCAAGCCCGTCCGGTCGCCGGCAAACGGCGTGTCGTTTTTTCATGCCGCGGAGCAACCCGATGTCCCTTCCCGATAAAGCCTTTCCCGTTTCCTGGGATCAGTTCCACCGCGATGCGCGCGCTCTTGCCTGGCGGCTTGCCGGCCTTGATCAGACGTTCAAGGCGATCGTCTGCATCACCCGCGGCGGCCTCGTTCCGGCTGCGATCATCTCGCGCGAACTGAACATCCGGCTGATCGAGACCGTCTGCGTCGCGTCCTATCATGACTATGTGAACCAGGGGGACATGGTGCTGCTCAAGGGAATAGCGCCCGAACTTCAGGAAAATGGCGGCGAAAGCGTGCTCGTCGTCGACGATCTGACGGATACCGGCAAGACCGCCGCACAGGTGCGCACGATGCTGCCGAAGGCACATTTCGCCTGCGTCTATGCCAAGCCGAAGGGCGTGCCGACCGTCGACACTTTCATCACCGAGGTGAGCCAGGATACCTGGATCTATTTCCCCTGGGACATGGGCTTCACCTATCAGGAGCCGATCGCCAAGGGCGCGCGCTGATCGCCACCGATTCCAACGTGCAGCCTTCGCATTTACCACTTGAAATTGTTCCAGATTTTGTCGGCGAGGTTTTCTGAATCCGCTATCGGGATCTGCACATCTATTTTATCTTATTCGCATAAACTCGGCAGCTGCGAATCGCGTCAAATTGCGCTTAAAGCGTGCAACAAACGGTGCGATATAAGGAAGCAAGATGGCGCGGTGGGGGCATATCGGAGCGGTTGTGACCGTCGGGTTGGCGACCTTTCTATTTCCGCTGGCGCCTGTCCGCGCTGAGCCTGCCTACATTCCCCTCGTGCGCGACTACGTCGAGAAGCAGGTCCGGCCGATGGTGGAAACGCCCTTGGTGCTGAAAGCCATTGCCGAACAGAATGCGAAATTCGGCAATGTCAGCGAAATGGATATGCGGGTGCTCGACGAGACCTACCGGTCGGAGGTCGATCAGCACCAACTGCACATGGTCACGCTGCTGCTCGACAAATCCGTGTCGCATTACCTGAAAGCCAGGCAGGACACCTCACAAGGGGTGATCCTCGAATTTTTCGTCACCGACTCGCATGGGCTGAACGTCGGTCAGAGCACCGTCACCGCCGACTATTGGCAGGGCGACGAGGAGAAATATCTCAGAACCTTCGCCAACAGCTCCCGGGAGATCTTCATCGACCGGGCCGAACGCAACGAATCCACCCAGAATCTCGAAACGCAGGCGAGTTTCGTCGTCATGGACGAAGAGAACAGGCCGATTGGCGTCGCTATCGTCACCATCGCCATCGATGCGCTCTGACAGGCACTTGCACCCGTGCGAATCGGCATGCCCATTTGCACCGGAAATGCCATCACAAGATTTGCCGCGGGACGCTTTTTTGCCGTTCCGACGTTTTCCTTAGCCGGCAACACCTGCAAGCCATTGTAATATCAGCGCTCCCCGGCTTTCCCCAATCTCCACAGGCGCATCCACAACATGTTGTGGTTAGCAATCAATTAAAAGCCAGCCCTTGACGGAATCAGCTGTTTCAAACTTTACTGTTTCTGATGTTGCGGCGGCGACAGGACCGGAGGTAACGAGCCCGGTTCCCTTTTGAAAATTAGGACGCGGAATCAGGGCGATGGACCGGGAACGGTTCAAGCCCGACAGGATTTTTGCGCGGTTTTCAGCCTCCAAAAAAAGTGACATCGGGGCTGGCGATAATAAGCTGTTAATACTATATTTAGTGTTTGCAGCCACCATCACCACAAGATACAGGAAGATCATCTCCGGATGACACCCCTGTCACGATACGGAAACGAGACTGGCTGCGCGACGACAAAGTGCCGCCGGATAGGAATTTTGCGCCCCAGTCGCGGGGACCGGGCGCCAACACGAGGTCAAGACCATGCGCATCGAACGTCGTTTCACGAAGGCCGGCCAAGGCGCCTATGCGGATATCGAATTCCGCAAGGCGACGAGCGAGATCAAGAACCCTGACGGTTCGGTCGTGTTCCGCCTCGAGAATATCGACGTTCCCGCGCAGTTCTCCCAGGTCGCGACCGACGTTCTGGCGCAGAAGTATTTTCGCAAGGCCGGCGTTCCCACCCGGTTGAAGAAGGTCGAGGAAAACGATGTTCCTTCCTTCCTGTGGCGCTCCGTTCCCGACGATGCTGCGCTGAAGACCCTGTCTAAGGATGAGCAGACCGGCTCCGAAATCGATGCGCGCCAGGTCTTCGACCGTCTTGCCGGCACCTGGACCTATTGGGGCTGGAAGGGCGGCTATTTCTCCTCCGAGGAAGATGCCTCGGCCTTCAAGGACGAGCTTGCCTATATGCTCGCCACCCAGCGCGTCGCCCCGAACTCGCCGCAGTGGTTCAACACCGGCCTGCACTGGGCCTACGGCATCGATGGTCCCGGCCAGGGCCATTTCTACGTCGACCCTTTCACCGGCAAGCTGACCAAGTCCAAGTCGGCCTACGAACACCCGCAGCCGCATGCCTGCTTCATCCAGTCTGTCGAGGACGACCTCGTCAACGAAGGCGGCATCATGGACCTCTGGGTGCGTGAGGCGCGCCTCTTCAAATACGGCTCTGGTACCGGTTCCAACTTCTCAATGCTGCGCGGCGAAGGCGAAAAGCTTTCCGGCGGCGGCCGTTCCTCCGGCCTGATGAGCTTCCTGAAGATTGGCGACCGCGCCGCCGGCGCCATCAAATCGGGCGGCACGACGCGCCGCGCCGCCAAGATGGTGGTCGTCGATATCGACCATCCCGATATCGAGGAATACATCAACTGGAAGGTCAAGGAAGAGCAGAAGGTCGCGGCTCTCGTGACCGGCTCGAAGGTCGTCGCCAAGCATCTGAAGGCGATCATGAAGGCATGCTTCAACTGCGAAGGCGGTGACAACGGCGATTGCTACGATCCCAACAAGAACCCTGCCCTGAAGCGCGAAATCCGCGCCGCCAAGAAGGACCAGGTTCCTGAGAACTACGTCCAGCGCGTCATCCAGTTCGCCCGTCAGGGCTACAAGGATCTCCAATTCAAGACCTACGACACGGATTGGGACTCGGAAGCCTACCTCACGGTATCCGGCCAGAACTCCAACAACTCCGTCTCGATCAAGGACGACTTCCTGCGCGCCGTCGAGAATGATGGCGAATGGAACCTGACCGCCCGCAAGGACGGCCGCGTGATGAAGACGCTGAAGGCCCGCGATCTCTGGGAAACGATTTCCTACGCTGCCTGGGCTTCGGCCGATCCGGGCATCCACTTCAACACGACGATGAACGACTGGCACACTTCGCCGGCCGGCGGCCCGATCCGCGGCTCGAACCCGTGCTCGGAATACATGTTCCTCGACGACACGGCCTGCAACCTTGCCTCGCTGAACCTGCTGCAGTTCAAGGACAAGGCCACCAAGCGCATCAACATCGCTGACTACGAACATGCTGTTCGCCTGTGGACCGTCGTGCTCGAAGTCTCGGTGATGATGGCGCAGTTCCCGTCGAAGCGCATTGCCGAACTCTCTTACGAATACCGCACGCTCGGCCTTGGCTACGCCAATATCGGCGGCCTGCTGATGTCGTCAGGCATTCCCTATGACTCCACTGAGGCCCGCGCCATTGCAGGCTCGCTGACCGCGATCATGACCGGTGTCTGCTATGCGACCTCGGCCGAAATGGCTGCCGAACTCGGCCCGTTCCCGAACTTCGCGCCGAACCGCGAGAGCATGCTCAGGGTCATGCGCAACCATCGCCGCGCCGCTCATGGCGAAACCTCCGGCTATGAGGCCCTGTCGATCAACCCGGTCGCGCTGATCCATTCGGAAAACCCGGACCAGGATCTCGTCGCCCACGCCAAGTCGGCCTGGGACAAAGCGCTCGAGCTCGGTGAACAGCATGGCTACCGCAATGCCCAGGTCTCGGTCATCGCGCCCACAGGCACGATCGGTCTCGTCATGGATTGCGATACCACCGGCATCGAGCCCGACTTTGCCCTCGTCAAGTTCAAGAAGCTCGCCGGTGGCGGCTACTTCAAGATCATCAACCGCGCCGTGCCCGACGCGCTGCGCACGCTTGGCTATTCCGAAAGCCAGATCGCCGAGATCGAGGCCTATGCCGTCGGCCATGGCAATCTGAACCAGGCGCCGGCTGTCAATCCATCGACGCTGAAGACCAAGGGCTTCACCGACGAGAAGGTGGAAGCCGTCAACGCCGCGCTGAAGAGCGCCTTCGACATCAAGTTCGTCTTCAACCAGTGGACGCTGGGCGCCGACTTCCTGAAGGAGACGCTGAAGGTTTCCGACGAACAGCTGGCCGACATGAGCTTCAGCCTGCTCGACCATATCGGCTTCTCGAAGAAGGACATCGAAGCCGCCAACATCCACGTTTGCGGTGCGATGACGCTGGAAGGCGCGCCTTTCCTGAAGGCGGAACACCTGCCGGTCTTCGATTGCGCCAATCCCTGCGGCAAGATCGGCAAGCGCTACCTCTCTGTGGAAAGCCATATCCGCATGATGGCGGCTGCCCAGCCGTTCATCTCGGGCGCGATTTCCAAGACGATCAACATGCCGAACGAGGCGACCGTCGAGGATTGCAAGAACGCCTACATGCTCTCCTGGAAGCTTGGCCTCAAGGCCAACGCGCTCTATCGCGACGGCTCGAAGCTGTCGCAGCCGCTCAATGCCTCGCTGATCGAAGACGAAGACGATGAGGATGCGCTGGAGGAACTGCTGCAGGCGCCCCTCGCCGCCCAGGCCGTCACCGTCACCGAGAAGATCATCGAGCGGGTGGTCGAGCGTGTTTCCCGCGAACGTGAGAAGCTGCCGAACCGCCGCCAGGGCTATACCCAGAAGGCCGCCGTGGGCGGACATAAGGTCTATCTCCGCACCGGCGAATTCGGCGACGGCCGTATCGGCGAGATCTTCATCGACATGCACAAGGAAGGCGCTGCCTTCCGTGCGATGATGAACAATTTCGCCATCGCCATCTCGCTCGGCCTGCAATATGGCGTGCCGCTCGAGGAATACGTCGAGGCCTTCACCTTCACCAAGTTCGAGCCGGCCGGCATGGTCATCGGCAATGACGCGATCAAGAACGCCACGTCGATCCTCGACTATGTCTTCCGCGAGCTTGCCGTTTCCTATCTCGGCCGCCACGACCTGGCCCATGTCGATACGTCTGATTTCTCGAACACGGCACTCGGCAAGGGCATCCAGGAAGGCAAAACCAACCTGCTCTCCACCGGCTGGACCCGCGGCTACAAGCCGACACTGGTGTCCGGCACCGGCGGCGAACGCCAGGCAGGCGAACCCAAGGGTGCGGCTACATCAGCCCCTGCCCGCGCCGCCTCCACCGGCACCGTGACTGCCTTTGCAGGCAGCGCTGCCCGCAAGCTGGAGCCGACGATTGCCGTCTCCACCTCCGAAATCGTTGCCTTCAAGCGCGACTACGAGGAGCGCGCCAAGGAATTGGCGGAAGAGATCGCCGAAGAGGTGACCGAGGAAATCACCAGCGACGCGACAGCCCTCTTCTCCGACAAGGCGGCAGCCGATGCGGCAACGGCGAAATCCGAAGCCAAGAAGCGGGAAGCCGAACGCCGCCAGCGCTCGATCATGCAGGGCTATACCGGCAACATGTGCTCGGAGTGCCAGAATTTTACGATGGTGCGGAATGGCACCTGCGAGAAGTGCGACACTTGTGGCGCTACGAGTGGGTGCAGCTGAGTAGGCTCTTCCTACTCTTCGGTTCTAAAAATATCGTGGGAGGTCCGGGCAACCGGGCCTCTCATACTTTCATAAACAATATTGAAGTTGGAACTTTGGGGCCCTTCAGCTTCGCCGCCGAAGGGAGCCAGAAACAACCGATCATCGTACCGGTCGATACGTTCGTTCTTCCTCAGGCTTAATGTAGGATTTTCGACTGCTGGGGCAATCTCGCCGGATCCCGCTGGCCCCGCTTTAACCGGCCCCCGGCTTTCGTTTAAAAGGGAAGAAAGTCGAACAGGCGCTTGCTGGCCCTCGCCGCCCAAGCCGGCTTCACGGTTCCGGCAACCAATGGCGGGCCGGACGATGGAGCCAAGGGCGATTGATAGAACCGGTTGAGCATCGCGTCGCACACGTAGTGCCCCCAGTTCGTCAGATACTCCGTCTCCTTCGCGCCCAGAAAATGGAGATAGGTGCCGACCTCCGAGGGAACGACCGACGACGGCGGCAGCGTGTAGGACGCGTTGGGCTTGAGCTCGACGTCCTTGCTGTCGATCGACCAATAGACGCCGCGCGTTCTCGCGCGCAGAGCCGATTTCGCGAGATCGTCGAGGCCAAGCCTATCAGCCTGTTTTGCGGCCTTGAAGCCACCGATCAGGTCTCGGCGCCTCAACGACCGCACCTGATTGTCGGTCGTATCGAGAACGCGCTTGAGCTGGGAGAGATAGTTCCAGTATCCGTGGGTCGAGGATCGCCAAGGCGCTCCGGCATCGCTGACAAACAAGCAATCGCAGCGTTTCAGCGCCGGCTCGATGCCGTGATTGTCATAGATGCCACCGTCGCTCAATATTACCCTGCCCGGAGCAGCCGGTTCGCCAACGGTGTCATCGAGTTTTTCCCTTTTCCAGGAAAACTGCGATAGGTCCAGTCGCAGCGGTGACAGCACGGGCGGGAATGCCGCCGAAGCGGCAACCGCGGTCGCGAGCGAAAGTGTCGGTTGAAACGACACCCCGATCCTGTAATCCGCGAGATAGCGGTTGGACATCCGGAAGAGTGAACCGGTGCTGAGATTGCTGGAGCAAAATACGAACCAGGGCGATCTCGGAAGATCGCTCAGGCTTGGTGATTTTCCGTCGAAGAGATGCCGCTCGTAGAGTTTAGCGGCTTCCTCCGCCGCGCTCGAGAAGGGGTTGAACACGCCCTTCAGGAAGCACGGCCCATCCGCGAACACCTGACTGAAGGCCAGAATGCGATTGAGGTATTCAGTCTTGAAGTTGACGGCGACCTCGTTCTCGAAGATCAGCCGTGGCCACACATAGGCCAGCAGGCCGGATGCGATAGATCCGCCCGAGACCGACGAGATCATATCGAGTTTCGCCAGAAGACCGGCCTCGTTGAGTCTCGCAAGCGATCCCGCATGGAAAAGCATGGCCCGATAGCCGCCGCCCGAAAGGCAGAGGCCGAGTTGGTAGCGCTCGGCCGGCTTGTCGGGTTCGTCAGAACCCGGCAGGACGGTGTTCGATCGGGAATGTTCGTTTTCCGACATGCTCGGCCTCACTCAGGAATCTGAGTTTCCCAACATTTCTTCCTCCGGGCAAACCAACGGTCGCTCGTCTTTGGGCCTGCGCTCTACTGACTCGTATATCGGCGGGAGTTGGCATCGCATTTGTGCCAATCCCAATTTATTCCGGCCTCGTCCTTATGGCCGTAACACCAGTCCGCGCGATTGAGCAGCGGACCGAGTTCGTCGCGCCGTTTGCATGCCCGTAGCGTCTCAGGCCCGTCGCGATCGACACTCGTGCGGCAGATATCGTCCAGTCCTGTCCACTGATGGATCAACCGATCCGGTGCCTTGGCCCCCTTGTCCGTGGCGAGCACCTTTCCGGTCTCAGACTCGATCTGTAGAGAGGCCGTGTTCCACACGAAAGAGAATTCCGCCATCCCGGCGGACGTCTTACCCGTGTCCCTGTTTCCGGCAAACCACTCGACAATTCCCGACATTTCGCATTTTCCGGCACAGCTGGCAGTTACGGAGCCCGGCTTGACGCTGTAGATGCGCTCCGGCCAGCGTTGGGCGAAGGCTGCCTTTTCCTTCAGGACGGCGTCTTTGTCGACCGAGTTTCCGAAGAAGGAGACCTCGTCGGCATAGACGCCCTTCATAAAGGCCAACGCCGAGGCACTGTCTTTCGACCATTCGTCATTGTATCGGTTGACGAAATCAACCGCCTCCGTGGTCAGGTCGCCGGGTTCGGAGGCGGCCACCTCCTCGGAAGCGCTGGGGTCTGACGGCATGTCGGCGGGTGTTGCGCTCTCCTGCGGTGCGGCGCCTGGCCGGGGCGGCGCGCTTTCCTGCGCCGAGGGCATATCCTCGGGCGTGTTGATGTTCCAGTCTCGCATTTCCGCAGCGGTGAGATACCGTATATCGGTGCTGTCGATCGACAGGCTGAGCTGCAGCAGATTGGGGCTTACTCCCATGTCGGTGAGATAGCCGATGATCTCGCCGGTCATCAATTGAACGGTCGAGACTGCCAATTTGTTGTCCATGGGGACATCGTCGGATAGGGAAATCCGATGCACGCCGATCGAGCCCGGCTCGGCGAACCTTTCGACGCCACCGACGAAGGCGAAGGCGCAAGCCGATGCACATTCCAAGGCTCTGATCTGGAGCGTTCTCGCATTCAGTGCGCGGATGGCGCGGCCGAACCTGATCGCGGTGACCACGTTTCCGCCGGGCGAGTCAAAGCTGATATAGTCCGCTTGGTACTGCGTGTATTCGTCGACAAGCTGCGTCGGATCGTCGGAGAATTCAAACACGCCCTTTATCACCAGACCACGTCCCGGGGCGCCGTCCACACGTTGGTAGGAAATTGCTGCATGCCCCTCTCCGGCCATGGCGACGAACGCCAGCAGCAGCGATATCAACGAGACGGATTTGCGCATTCTTACCCAGCCCTCGAGCACCTGTATATCTCCTGTCGTCATTCGCAGCATAGCTTGGCAGCTCTGTATAGCCGGATGATGAAATCACCTGCCCGTGAAGCCCGACCTCATCGGCGACCGCCGACGCCGATTACGGTCAGAAGAACAATAGCTTCGCAGAGAATGTTAATACCGATCAATGCACAAGGGGCGATCTTCTGGCAAGCGGCACAATCAGAAGTGATGAGACAAGGTAAACGCCGGTTCCTCGCACAATCGCGAGATCCCTGTCCGCATTCGTCGGGACGCGCCGGCTGAACGCCAGCAGTTCGACGCGATGCCATCGATATCCGCCGCGCTTGAAATCGACCATATTACTTCCCGAGCGGCGGGCGTTGTAGACCGATGCAATGAATATCGATTATGTCACCTGCATCCAAGCATTCGACCAACGAGGCACTTCGTGACTTTTGCCTATGACAATCACGCCCTCGATCTGAGGAGCGATGCCGATTTCTTCTCCCTCCTCACCGAAAGCTACCGGCGCATCACCGGCCGTCGTCTTGTCCAGGACGGGCATGGGCCAGACTGGCTCTACAACGATGCATCCTTCGTGGTCCTCGCTCACAACACCGCGCCCGACCCGCGCTTCATCTACGCCAACCGCACCGCGCAGAACTGCTTCGAATATAGCTGGGATGAATTTACTGCGCTGCCGTCGCGGCTTTCGGCCGAGCAGCCTGATCGCGCCGAGCGCCAGCGGCTGCTGGACGCCGTCACGCACGATGGTTTTGTCGACAATGCGCGCGGTCTCAGGATCGCGAAATCGGGGCGCCGTTTCTGGATCGAGGATGTGACCGTCTGGCAGCTCATCGATGAAACCGGGAAGCGGTTGGGCCAGGCTGCGATATTCCCTTCGTGGCGGGACGCGTAATGTCGCCGTCCCGGGGGGGAGCGGCAAACGTAGCTTAGCGGTTCTTGCTATACGCTCTCTGCTCCCTCATTCCTGTCCTCGGACTTGATCCGAGTTTTATCGCAATGAAGCTACGGTTTCACGCGGTCAGGATGCGCCGCCTGAAATGCCGGCAGTTTGGCGCATTTGGCGTCGATATCGACGATGCCTTTGAAAGCGGTCATATCTACTCCCCAGCGGCGGGCGTTGTAGACCTGTGGAACCAGACAGAGATCCGCCATCGTCGGCCTGTCGCCAAAGCTGAATGCTCCATCAAATTCGCCGATCATGGCTTCCAGTTTGCGCAGTCCGTCGGCAATGAAATGCTTCATCCATTCCTCGCGGGCATCGGCCTTATCCGTCATGGTCATCAGATGCGACACGACATGCAAGTTGCAGATCGGATGGATGTCCATGGCGACCGCATAGGCAAGGGCGCGGACTTTCTGGCGATCGGCAATGTCAGGTGGCAACAATCCGCATTCCGGCCGAAGCTCGGCCAGATATTCGATGATTGCCAGCGACTGGGTCAGTGTTTTCCCGTCGATCACCAATGTCGGCACGAAGCCCTGCGGGTTGAGCGTGAGATAGTCCGGCGTCCTGTGCGCGCCCTCCAGCAGGTTGATGGGCACGGTCTTATAATCGATGCCCAAGAGATTGAGCGCGATGCGGACGCGATAGCTCGCCGATGATCGCCAGTAGTCGTAAAGAACGACCTCGTTCATCGCGGGTCGGCCCGTTGGTATTTTTCGACAGTCTGCTCGATCGCCCCGAAGATCGAATGACCGGCCTTATCCTTCATCTCTATGCGGACCTGATCCCCGAACTTCATGAAGGGAGTCCTCGGGGATCCGGTGTCGATGGCCTCGATCATCCTGAGTTCGGCGATGCAGGAGTAGCCGTCTCCTCCCTCTTCCACCGGCTTGCCGGGGCCGCCGTCGAGCTTGTTGGACACTGTTCCCGAGCCGATAATCGTTCCGGCCAGGAGGTTACGGGTTTTGGCGGCATGGGCGATCAGTTGGCCAAAATCGAAGGTCATGTCGATACCGGCGTTGGCTTTGCCGAATGGCTTGCCGTTCAAGCTCACCAGCAGCGGAAGATGTAGCTTGCCGCCGTCCCAGGCATCTCCGAGCTCGTCCGGCGTCACCGCGACCGGAGAAAATGCCGATGCCGGCTTCGACTGGAAGAAACCAAATCCCTTTGCCAGTTCGCCCGGGATCAGACCGCGCAGCGACACGTCGTTGACGAGCATCAGCAGGCGGATGGCGCCGCGTGCGGCTTCTGGGCTGGAACCCATGGCGACGTCGCCGGTAATGGCCGCGACCTCGCCTTCCATGTCGATCCCGTAAGCCTCGTCAACCGCCACGATCGGATCGCGCGGCGCGAGGAAAGCGTCCGACCCGCCTTGATAGATCAGCGGATCGGTCCAGAAGCTTGCAGGCATCTCGGCGCCGCGCGCCTTACGCACCAGTTCGACATGGTTGACGTAAGCGGAACCATCGGCCCATTGGTAGGCCCGCGGCAAAGGTGACGTAGCGTCATGTTCGTGAAACCGGATCGTCGGCTGGGCTCCGGTCTCGACGCCTTCGGCAATCAGCTGAAGTCTCGGAGCCACATGCTCCCAGTCGTCGAGCGCCGCCTGCAGGGTCCGGGCAATGTGACCGACCTCCGAACAGCGGGTCAGGTCGCGGGAAACGACGACGAGCCGGCCGTCCCTCGTGGAGTCCTTCAAGGTCGCAAGCTTCATATCTTAATTCCAGTGCCGGAGGGTGTCTTTGCTTGATGCATCACTTGAGCCCGGGGGTTCCGTCGAACTTGCGTTCCAGGCCGTCCCAGCACTCGAGGTAATTATCCTGCAGCGTTTCGAGCTCGGCTGCGTATTTCGTCAATTGCTGCGGGTACCTGGTCTCGAACATGAAGGCCATGGTGTGGTCGAGCTTCACCGGTTTGAGCTCGGTATTGGATGCCTTTTCGAAGGCAAGCGCGTCCGGCCCGTGGGGAAGCATCATGTTGTGCAGGCTCATGCCGCCCGGCACGAAGCCCTCCTCCTTGGCGTCATACTGGCCATGGATCAGGCCCATGAACTCGCTCATGATGTTGCGGTGGTACCAAGGCGGACGGAAGGTGTGTTCGGCGACCAGCCAGCGCGGCGGAAAAATCACGAAATCGACATTTGCCGTGCCGGCATCTTCGGTGGGCGCGGTCAGCACCGAAAAGATCGACGGATCGGGATGGTCGAAGCTGATGGCGCCGACCGGAGAAAATGTCCGCAAGTCGTATTTGTAAGGCGCGTAATTGCCGTGCCAGGCGACCACATCGAGGGGCGAGTGGCCGATCTCCGTGACATAGAATTTTCCGCACCACTTCACATGCACGCGGCAAGGCGTTTCCTTATCCTCGAAAGCGGCGACAGGTGTCTTGAAGTCACGCGGGTTTGCCAGGCAGTTGGCGCCGATCGGTCCGCGGTCCGGCAGCGTGAATTTGGCGCCGTAATTCTCGCATATATAACCCCGCCAGACCGTCTGCTCGCCGCCCTTGAGAACCTTGAACATCATGCCACGCGGGATGAGACATATTTCCAGGGGCTCGACATCGATGATGCCCATTTCGGTGAACACTCTGATGGCGCCGAGCTGCGGCACGATCAGCAGTTCACCGTCGGCGTTGAAGAAGTAATCGTCGACCATGTCCTCATTGAAGACGTAGGCATGGGCTGACATGCCCACCTGGGTGGTGGCATCGCCTGCCGTCGTGACTGTCCGCACCCCTTCGAGAAAGGTCAGTCTCTCCGCGGGCGCGGGGATGGGATCCCAGCGAAGCTGGCCCAGAGGAAGCGAGTGCTCGTCGAGGCAAGGCGCCGTTTTCCAGAGCGGATAGGATGCGTTGGAGAAGCGGCGGGTGTGACGCACGCTCGGGCGAATGCGATAGAGCCAGGACCTTTCGTTCGTCCCGCGCGGCGCGGTGAATGGCGAGCCGGAAAGCTGCTCCGCATAAAGACCGTAATTGCATTTCTGCGGGCTGTTCTGACCCTGCGGCAAGGCACCGGGAAGCGACTCGGTTTCGAAGTCATTGCCGAACCCCGGCATATATTTCAGCCTGTTTGCCGTCGCGGCTTCACCGTCGGACGTCTGGATCGATGTCTGGTCCATTGCTCCACTCCTCCCGTAACCCTCCTGCGCCGCGCACCTTTCCAGACGCGCGGCGCTGCAGAGTTTACTCCGCTGCAGTCCCGATGACACCACGCTTGATCTGATCGGCCTCGATCGACTCGAAGAGAGCCCGGAAATTGCCTTCGCCGAAGCCCTCGTCACCCTTGCGCTGGATGAATTCGAAGAAGATCGGGCCGATGACGGTCTTGGAGAAGATCTGCAGCAGAATTTTCGTCATGCCGCCATTCACCACGCCTTCACCGTCGATGAGGATGCCGTGCTTCTTCATGCGCTCGATCGGTTCGCTATGGCCGTTCACGCGTTCATAGGACATGTCGTAATAGGTCTCCGGCGGACCCGGCATGAAGCGCAGGCCGTTGTCGGCAAGCCTGTCGGTGGCGTCGTAAATGTCCTCTGTTCCAACGGCGATGTGCTGGATGCCCTCGCCCCGGTACTTCTTTAGATATTCCTCGATCTGGCTGGTGTCGTCCTTCGATTCATTCAGCGGTATGCGGATCTTGCCGCAGGGCGAGGTGATGGCGCGGCTCACCAGGCCGGTGATGCGGCCGTCGATATCGAAGAAGTGGATCTGCTTGAAATTGAACAGGTTGCGGTAAAAATCCCACCACTTGTCCATGTTGCCGCGGAAGACGTTGTGCGTCAGATGGTCGAGATAATAGAAGCCGATCCCCTGGGGATGCGGGTCGCGCTCGCCAAGCCAATCGAACTCGGCTTCGTAAGCCGATCCCTTTTCCCCATAGGTCTCGACGAAATAGAGCAGCGAGCCGCCAATGCCGACAATCGCCGGGACGTCGAGCGCCTTGTCGTCTCCCTCATAGGGAACCGCACCTTTTGATACCGCGTGGTCGAAGGTGTGCTTGGCGTCGACGACGCGCCATGCCATCGATGGGGCGCAGGGGCCATGGTTTGCGACGAAACGGGCGGCATGACTGCCGGGTTCGGCGTTCAGGACATAGTTGATATCACCCTGGCGCCAGACGGTGATGTCTTTCGTCTTGTGCCTGGCGACAACGACGTAGCCCATGCGTGTAAAAAGCTCGCGCAGTTTCTCGGGCTCGGGATGGGCGAATTCGACGAATTCGAAGCCGTCGGTGCCGGCCGGATTGTCGGCGGTGATTTCCGAGGGCGGCGCATCATGTGGGAAGGGACCCATTTTCTTTCCTCCAGAGGAGATTGCATTTCTATGCAAAGTGTGGCCCAAAACGCGTGCAAAGTTCTTGCATTCTTTATGCTCTAGGAAGAGATTATGCACGATCCGTGAGTATTTTGGAGATTTCGTGCAATGGATGAACCGCTCGACAAATTGGATTTGCGCCTGCTCCAGGAACTTCAAAAGGACGGCAGGTTGACGAACAACGAGCTGGGGGAGCGGATCGCGCTTTCACCGTCGCAATGCTCTCGCCGGCGAACGAGACTCGAGGCTGAGGGATATATCCGCAGCTACCGCGCCTACCTCGATCGGCAGAAGTTGGGTCTGGATATGCTGGTGGTTATTTCAGTGACGCTTGCGACCCATAACAGAGACAATGCCCGCCGGTTTTCGCAACTGATCAACGGACTTCCGGAAGTTCTCGAAGCCTATGCGCTAACCGGTGAAATGGACTATCACCTGACGGTCGCGACCCGCGGGCTCGCCGACCTCTCCAAATTCGTCAACGACGTTCTCCTGCCCCACGAATCGGTGCAACACGTGAAGACGTCGATCGTCCTCGATACACTGAAGACATTCGAAGGCTTTCCAGTGCTCATGCCGGGCCATTGACATGGCGACAGCACGCGGTGATGTGACGGTATCGCCCTGCGCAGATATCTAAATCAGAGCGGCAGTTCGGTCGAGAATTTCAGCTCGCGCAGCACAAAGCTCGAGACCACTGTGCGCACATGCGGGTTGCGCATCAGATAGCGGGTCATGAAGGCTTCGTAGCTTTCCACGTCGCTTGCCCTTATCTTCAGCATGTAGTCGAAGGCGCCTGATAGGGCATAGCACTCCATGATTTCCGGCCGCTCCAGCACTACCGAAGCGAAAGACGCAACCGCCTCTTCGTGGTGATCCTCCAGCGTCACATGCGCGATGACGCAGAGCTTGAGATCGAGTTTGCCCGGATCGAGCAGGGTCACCCGCTTGCGGATGACGCCGCCGGCTTCCAGCTCCTGGATTTTCCGCCAGGCTGAGCTCTGCGACATGCCGGCCTTTTCCGCCAAGTCTGCCAGCGAAAGGCTACCATCGGCCTGGACGAGTTGCAGAAGCTTTCGGCGAAAATTCCCAGGTTCTTTCATTTTATGCGTCACTTTCGGGAAGATTTGCCATCACTATGGCAATAGCCAGCATGAAAGAAAAGAAAATCCTCCAAACCCGGATCATAATGGCAGGAATAGAGCCGTGCCTGGGAGGATCAGCCTATGACCAAGGAAAGCAGCTATACCGCCAAACTGCCCGGCCCGGACGGTTTGTATGACTACACCCCGGACGAAGATGCGATATGGGGCGAACTCTATCGGCGTCAGATGAGGTTGCTGGACGATACGGCCTGCCGCGAATATCTGGACGGCGTCAAAATGCTGGGGCTGAAGCCCGACAAGGTGCCTCAGCTTCTCGACGTCAACAGACGCCTGAACGAGACCACCGGCTTCGGCGTCGAAGGCGTGCCGGCGCTCATTCCGCCGTCGCGCTTTTATGAGCTTCTGTCGCAAGGCAAATTCCCGCTTGCAACCTTCCTGCGCCGTCGCGAGCATATCGACTATATCGAGGAGCCGGACCTGTTCCACGAGGTTTTCGGCCACTGCCCCATGCTCACCAACCAGAGCTATGCCAATTTCGTCCGGCATTTCGGCGAGACGGCCGTCCGCCTCGGCAAGGGCTATTCATGGCATCTGTTCCGCATCTTCTGGTTCACCGTCGAATTCGGCCTGATCAATACGCCGCAAGGCCGCCGCTGCTTCGGCGCGGGTATTGTCTCATCGCCAAGCGAAGCGAAGGCGGCAATGGAAGGCAAGGCGTGCGAATTCCGGCCGTTCGATCTGCTCAGCGTGCTGAGGACGCCCTACCGGATCGATATCCTCCAGCCGATCTACTATGTCATCGACAGCTTCGCCGATCTTGAAGCGATCGTGGAGCAGGATATCGAGGCCACGATCCTGAAGGCAAAATCACTGGGTGATTTCGCGCCGGCTTTCGAAGCCAAAGCTTCGTGAATCGCCGCAGGCAATACCTCGCGAGCGACAAGCCGTAGAAGAGTGGGATCGCGACGGATTCCCCCTCACTTCGGCGTGGCTGAACTTCGATTGACGAAATCCACCAGCACGCCTGGCTTGACCATACCGGCCAGCTCTTCGGCGTCCCAGTTCGTCAGCCGCACGCAACCGTGCGATCCCACCTTGTCGATGAGTTTGGGCTCCGGCGTCCCATGTATTCCATAGGTCGGCTCGGTCAGGTCGATCCAGACCGTGCCGACCGGACCGTTCGGCCCTTTCGGGATCGTCAGGACCTTGTCGTTCTTGCCCTGCTTGAAGTTGCGCTTCGGGTCGTATCGGTAGACCGGCATCCTGGCGACGCCCTTGACCTTATGCTTGCCCGACGGCGCCGGATTGTCTTCGCTTCCGATCGTCGCGGGATAGACGGCAAGCAGTGATCCGTCCCCGGCAAAGGCCAGCACCTGTCCCGTTTTCTTGTTGGCTTCGATCGTCTTGACCTTTCCTTCCCTCGGCGGGCCGGGGGTCACGACCCACACCGTATCGCCGGGCGCAAACTGCGAAGTGGGATTGAGCGCGTTTACCAGATCGATCCCCATGTGAAACCGCTCGGATAGCTTCTCGGCAACGCTCGTATATCCCAGGCTCTGCATCTTTGCCTTCTCGCCATAGTCTTCGGGGATCTTGTCAACGAGACCCTTGGCATCGTCGGCCGAGACGACGTAGCTCTCGACGATGGGGGCATTGCCTTCCAGCCGGGAGACGACTTCCGCATCCAGCCTGCCGTCGACGGGAAGATCGTTCATAGCCTCGAAACCGGCCACGGCCTTGTTGACGTTCTCGCCGGAGAGGCCATCGATCACGCCGGGAGACGCGCCCGCTCGGTCGAGCAAAACTTGAAGGCGGACGATCGCCGGGTCTGGATCTGCTGGAGCCGGCTTCTCCGCGCCAATGGAAGCAATCGAAGCGGTATTGATGGCTTCGGGTCGAAGTTCCCGCGCGGCGGCGCCGCCAACGGAAATGGCCAGGGCGAGCAGCGACATCGGCAGGGCTGTTTTCATGGACGACAAATGGCTGGAGCCGGAACTTGTTCCACTGCGCGAGAGCGGCCGGAGAATTTTGGCGACAGCTACGTCTTCAGCGGAACCGCCGGCTTCTGTTCACGATGATTTCAACGTCCAGCCTCAGTAAATTTCAGTACAACCGCCAGTTGATCAGAAGGAGCAAGCAGCGGTCACGGCGTCTTCGCTTGTTTCCTGGCTTCGCGCGACCTTGCCGTGCGACGGGTCGGCCTCAGTTCCTCGATCGTCGGCAGCCACCACGCGGCGTTCTGAACCGGAAGCATTTTCGCGGGCCAGGTGCGGATGAGTTCTTCGAGTGTGGGCACCCGCCAATATCCCCAGACGTGATCCTCGGTCACGCCGGGATAAAAGTCCGCAACGACACTCGGGTCGACCAGTTCGCCTGAGATTTCGCTAAAGACGACGATTCCATAGGCGGTGACCACAGGACGTCCTATTGGCGGCAGGTCGTCGCTCTGAAGCGGGTAACGGTGACGCTTTCGTTCCGCAGAGCGGAGTTTGCTGCGCATCTCCTGTTCGGTCCCCTTCCGCTCCTCGGCTCGACGTCGTCTCTCTTCCGGCTCGTTTCTGCGAGCCGCCGCCTCGATCTCGGGCCATCTGCGCCGGAGTTCCTCATAGGACCGGAAGGGAACGTGCCAAATCCTGAGATCGCCGTCCCACCGTGAGAATGGCACCTCGCGCAATTCGTCGACGACGGTCTTCGAATACGGCGTGCGGATTCGGAAGCCTGCCTTGCCGAGTTCGAGATATGGACTGTCGATGGGATCGAAGGCGAAGGCGTCGCGTCCCTTTGCGTCCGCATGGGCGTCGGCTTCGGACTCGATCTCGGCAAGCCATCGTCCGATGCGGCGGGACGCAGTCCGCCCGGGAACGAACCAGGCCTGGCGGGCATCGCTCCAGCGGGCACGGGGGAAGCGTCTTCGGAATTGCTCGACGGTCATCCTGTCGTAAGGGAAAGAAATGTCCGCGCCGGGCTTCGCACCGTCTTCGCCGGACGGAGCCTTGTCGTGATCAGCGGCGGATTTGGATTCGGTCATGGAAGGAGAACGCTAACGCGCAGCGATCGGTTTCCGATAAGGCGCTCGCTTGGCTGCCCTCTCAGTGAATTGTCTTCGACCGTTTCTCGGTATGCGAGATGTCATCGAGCGTCGCGATCAGCTTTTCGAACTCGCTCAAGACACGATTGAACTCGGCGTCCAGCATGTTGACGATATCCGGTATCGTCGAGGACACGGACGCAATCAGCCTGTCGATCCAAACGCAGCGCTCGGCCGGCACATTTGCGAGAACCTCCCGCCGATGCGTCTTCAGCTCGCGGAGGATGCGAACGATAAGGGCTGCTCGATCCGCTCGGCTCAAGAGCGGAAGCCTTGTCTGCGCCTGCTGGATTTCTGTTATCAGCGCCGTTGCCATCCCCTGATCTCCAACACTCTAATACAACCGGGTATCACAACCGTAGCGTTTGCAACACGGACTTTAGTCTGATTCACCAGCATGGTGCAGCGTGATCCGCACCGCGCGACCACCGCCGATAATCAATTGCTCGTCGCAACGAGATCCGACATGTCGCAACTGCGCCGCGGTCCTTCCCATGGTTGATACGTATTGTCTTCCGGTCGATACGACTTGTAGCGAGCGGCGCACCGGGCTGCCGCCTGTGCATTCACTTTCGTGCCGACGCCTTGATCGGCCTCGGCGACAGCCCGCGGGAACGGCGAACCGCAATCGCGGGTCTCACCGCTATAGGATCGATAGCTGTTGGTCGTGGGATCGAAAGAGCGATAACGTTCCCCACACCAGGCAAGATGCGCGGCCGAAAGTCTGGGCTGCGGTGTCTGAAGTTCGGCTGGCGGGCGAGCCGAATCGGGCCTTGCCGCTGACGCCGTGCTCGCCGACGCCTCGGTCACATAGCTGGAATAGAGAGGCGGAATTCGTTCATAGGGCTGCTGCCGAGGATCGACTTTTACCGGCGTCGTCGTCCATAGATCGCGCGCTGCGAGCTCCTTGAAGGCGTGAGGTTCGGAATCCGCCACGACATAGGATGCGACAGATGCGGCAGCGACGCAGGCCCCGACCGAGCTTAAGATGCCAAAGGCAACGGATGCGATGGCTTTCATTGTCCCGACCCCTGCTGTTGAACCTGTGGAACCCAGACACGGCCGGCGGCACTGCTATGTCGGCCACCGGTGGCGACAAGCACGGCGAGAATGCCGGCGATTGCCAGCAGGATGGCGATCAGCGGCACGGCCAGACCACCGGATTTCTCTTCGGAATAGATCATGTTCCTCTCCTCGCTGGCGCTCCGGCGGCGGGGGTCGCCGCCGGGGGCATCGGCTGTTTTTGGCCGCACGACGACGCTGCCGTCGGTCGTGCGGCGGTTCCCGGACTTTGAGCGATGATTTCCGGATGGAGGACGCGGCAGAGGCCGCGTGTAGGATCAGATCACTTGATGACCTGGATCACCTTGCGGGACGACGGTTCGACGATGACACGTTCATCATTGACCACCGCATAAGCATAGGTCGGGTCATCCGGAATAGGCGTTACGACAACCGTCTCCGGCAGGGGCTGACCGACGACAACCTTCTCCTTCACGACCACGCGCGCCGATGGTGCCGGAGCCTCGCGGACATAGGTGACGACCTTTTGCGGCGGCGGATCGATCACGGTTCCAACGACTGCGCCGGCAACGCCGCCGACAGCTGCGCCAACGGGGCCGCCGACGATC